>DAOTZZ010000115.1:0-6047 GCA_034433965.1 Anaerolineae bacterium | reverse complement strand
AGGAGGAGAACAGCCCGCAGGTGTATAGCGCCCTGCTGCGGTTGGCCGAAGAAGTGCGCGCGCCAGTGGTTGAGCGAAGCAACGCAGCAGCCACGCCCGCCAGCGAAGAATGAACGTACCGTGCGATGGAGATCGTGCCGCCGCCCCACAGACGGGCGGCGGTCTTTTTTCTGGGCAGGAATGTTTCCGCTAGGGAGGGTATCCCTGGCGGAAACACATGCCGTGGTGGGGGGCTGGAGCGGGAGAAGCGGTGGGCACACTTCTCCCGTCCGTCAACTAGGGAGTGGAACTCGGATTGCACTCCGGCAGGTAGGCCGGCAGGTCCAGGCGGTCTACATAGATGTTCAGGCCGCCCGAATGCTCATTCGCCTCGCCAGTGAACACCACCCGCAGCGTATGTTCGCCGGGCGTCAGGCCGCTCCTCTCGTACAGGGCGTTGTCCAGCCACTGCCCGTCGGGGTTGGGATCGTACATATCCAGCCGGTCTACGAACACGCCATCCACGTACAGGTCAGCGTAGCCGCCGTAGGGATTCTTGTGGTAGAGCAGGGCGAATCCTTCGGCCTCGAAAGTGAACTCGGCGAAGATGGGTTGGCCGGGGTCGCCTGCGCCACGCCGCACGCTACCGCCCGATGCACCCCCGGAGAACAGAGTGACCCAGGAGGTCTCGGTCGGCCCGAAGTATTGCCAGTTCTCGTTGGCGTCTTCGAAGCACCCTGTCTTGGGCAGTTCGACCTCACCGCCGCTACCATCTGGCTTGCTCGGCAGCGGGACATCGCCGGGCTTGGGCAGCGGCGCGCCGTCTACGGTGAAGGCGTCCAGATTGATCTGATACAGCCGGGCCTTCTTGTCCTTCTGGCGCTCGAAGCGCACTTCCAGGACGTGCCGACCGCGCTCCAGGCCGCTGACATCGTAGGCGACGTACAGCTCGCCGGGGTCGGGCGCGTACTGATTGGCCTGACCGTGCAGCCTGCCGTCCACATAGATGTTGGCAATGCCCCAGTCGCGACCGGTGTGCATGTACACGGTGGCCCGCTGCCCCTCGAAGAACAGGAAGGCGCTGGCGTACTTGTCGTTGGTCATCAGGTACGAGCCGCCGGAGTGCTGGGCAGTCGGCACGACCTGCCAGGTGCTGCTGTCGTTGACGGCCACATACAGGCTGTCGGGCTGATAGGCCCCGTAGGTGGCCGGAGCGATAGTGCGGAACTCGATGGCGTCGAAGCGCACCTTGCCGCTATCCAGCACCAGTTCCAGCGAGTGCGGGCCAGTATTCGGCAGCAGGATGGTATGGGCGATCTGATTGGCCTTCACGTCCGCCTTGCTGTCGATCGGATAGGGATCGCCATCAATGTAGACGGTCATGTAGCGCCCGTAATACCATTTCTGCCGGTAGATGGTGACCACGTTACCCTCGAAGGTGGCCACCAGACGGTTGCCGCGCGAGGCCGCTTCGTGCACCGTGCCGCCCGACGCGCCGCTTTCGGTGAGCTGCGTCCAGGTGCCGATGTAGGCGCGCGGGTAGACCATCTGCGTGACAGGATCGGTACCGCCCACGAAGACCACATCATTGTCTTCGTAGTAGCCAGGTTGCAGCAGCGGCAGGCCATAGCCTTCCAGCCAGTCAATGCCGAATTTCTTGCTGCTGGCCGGGCGTAGCTCGACAACGTGCGTCTCGAAGGGATCGGGGATCGGCCCGATGGAGAAGGGCACCTGGAAGCGCGTCGTGGCAGAGCTGTTGGGCATGACACCCCACAACTCGCCGTCAATGTAGATGTTGGCGTCGCCGAAGCTCCCGATCGGGCGATAGACAGTCAGGTAGCTGATGCCCTGCACCGGGATGTAGAAGTGCCCATACTTCCCCACGCTTTCCAGGTAGCGGCCACCGCTGTGCCGGGTGTCGGGAGTGCCGGGTCTGGCGGCCCAGGTGCCGGCGGCGCGCACAATCTGCGTGCCCTCGGCCTCGACCCGCCAGCCTGCCCCTAGCGTGGGCGCGATGTCGAACACTTCCAGCCCCTTGAGCAGGATGGTCTTCTTGGCCGGATTGCGGATTTCGATCCAGGCTCCGCCGGGCATACCGGCCAGGCCGCTGACCAGATAGCGAGCGTCGGGCGGAGTCTGGGCCTTGATCCATGTGGATTCGATGGTGCTGTGCAGCACCCCATTGATCCACACCTCGATCGAGCCGGTCAGGCTGTAGACCTCGCTGGTCACCCACAGCGAGTCCCCTTCGGTGGCGTAGATGTAGACGCGCGCGTCTTTCTCGCTGGTCTTGAGCGCATCGCTCTGCACCGTCCATTTGCCGGAGAGGATGACCCGATTGTCGGTGGGGGCCAGGTCGTAGGTAGTCGGGCCGTTGGCGGGCGCGAGATCGTAGACCTGGTAGGCGTCAATGTACACGTAGCCGGACGAGATAACGATCTCCGCGGTGTGCAGGCGGTCGTCCAGATTGACCACGGAGAAGGGCACGATAGCCGGCGAGCTGCTGAGGAGGGAGTAAGTGCCATAGAGCGTGCCGTCTACCCGAACCTCGGCCTTGCCGCCGTCGGCAGTCTGCTTGAAGTAGACGGTGAAGGCGTTGCCATAGAAGAACACCAGCGCACGGTTGCCCTTGCCGCTGCCACGCGAAACGTCGCCGTGCGTCCACGGGGTGCCCACATAGCTAATCGCGCCACCTTCGAGCGCTGCTGCATCGTTGTTTTGGTAGTAACCGGCTTCCAGGTAGTGCGTGCCGCTGACATCGCCACTGCGCACCAGGATGGCATCTACGTCGAACGGCTTGTACTTATTCTGCGACTTGCCGACCGGTTGCGGCTTGAGGGCGATGACATGGCTGGTGCCCGCCTCCAGCCCGCCGATGATGTAGGTCTGCTGGAACGAGCCAGAGGTGGGTGACGCGGCGTAACAGTCGAACGAGGAGTGATAGCGCCCGTCCACGTAGACATCTACCTGGCCGTATGCGCTGTACATACGATGGTAGACGACCACCGAACTGGCACCGCTCACCTCGAAGACGGCCTCGGCCACCGGCGCGCTCTGGTACGACTTCCACGTCATCTCCTGTGAGACGTGCATGCTGCCGCCCGAAGCGCGCGTATCGGTCACCTGCTTCCACTGGCCGGAGAACTGAATGGCCGGAGACGGGAATGCGCCACCGCCGACCACTTCATCGTTCTCGTAGTGGCCGGGTTGGAGCACAGGCTTGTTGTAGAGCACGACTTTGTCAATCGAAATCGTGCTGCTGAGGCCCTTCTCGCTGCGCACCCGCACTTCCAGGGTGTGGAAGGCGCTGGCGTCCAGGCCGGTGACGGTGTACGGTGAGGGGGCGTACGTGGAGCCTTTCAGGTAGAGCGTGCCATAGAACTTCCCGTCCACGTAGATATCCGCCGCGCCAAAGGTGGACTTGCTGACGCCGTACAGCGTCACCGTGTCCGCGCCCGCGAACGACAGATAGGCGCGGGCCTGATCGTGCTGGGACTCGATGAAACGTTTGCCCGAAGGGCCTGGTGTGGTCGTGTAGCGGTAGACCCACTTCTGCTCGTAGATGAAGACCGAAGAGGTAGGCTTGCCCGCCGCGTCGTAAGTTGCTTCCTCGTACTCGCCCGGCCCCACAGGAGCCGTGTAGTATACCAGGTAGCCGTAGACCTCATTGTACTTCGGGCTGGCCGGGTTGACGTTGAGATGCCGCACCTGCAGCACGTGCGGCACGTCGGGATTGAGGCCAACGACGGCGATGGGGACGTTCTTCGCCCCGTCTTCCTTCAGGTTGACCGTGCGCTCCAGCCGCCCATCCACATACAGCTCGATCGGGCCGTTGGCGCTGCTGGTCTTGACGTTGACGGCGACACCTGACCCTTTGAAGAACAGCGTCAGCACTGCGCCGGTTTCCCTGGTGCGCACATAGCTGTAGGCGGGCTGCGGCTGCCAGCCGTAGGACTCCTGCGCCCCGTTATAGGGCACTTTCAGAGGCTTGCCGGACACATCGGCCTGTTGCAGGGCCGGAGATGTGGCCAGGGTGAGGAAACGGAAGGCGTCCAGCGTGAAGGTCGCGCCGCCGGGGTTGACGCGCACTTCCACCGTATGCGTGCTGTTGGCGTCCAGACCGCTGATATAGAACGGGACGACTCGTGCTACCGTCGCGTCGTTGTTCATCGTCCCGCGCAGTTCACCGTCCACATACACATCCGCCGTGCCACCGCCGGGGAAGACGGCCCGGTAAATGGCAACTGTGTCAGCACGGGTGAAGTGCACATAGACGCGGTCGTAGGGGCGCGTAGCCCGGCGACCGGTGCCGTTGGGCGTGCCGGGGCGATCGGGCGCGGCCAGGGGGACGTTCTGCCAGTTCCCCACATAGGTGATCTTGGGCTGTCCTTCTTCCCAGAAACCCTCGAAGGCCGGGCTGAGGTCGCCGCCGGGGCCGGCGTCAACGATGCCACCCTTGAAGCCGGTCGAGAGCTGGAAGGCGTCGAAGTCCACCACACCCGCCGTCGCCACCAGCGTCACCGTGTGCGGGCCGAAAGTCAGGTTGGAAATGAAGTGCTCGGCCTGCTTCTGGCCCGTGTTGTCATAGTCAATGACCGAATGCAGCTTCCCATCCACGTAGACGTTGGCCGTGCCTTCGGATTCCTGGCTGTAGAGCAGCGTCACTTCGGTGCCAGTGAAGGAGAAGCACGCTTCGCTGCCCACGCCGTTGGCGATCAGGGTCGTGCTGCCGGGGCCGCCGGGCGAATAACCGTCGTCGGCCACGGAGGGCGTCCAGCCACCGGGCGCGCCGTTGGCATCGAAGAGAGCTACATAGCCGTCGTCGTTGCTTTGATACAGATCAACCTCGGGATTGCCGCTGGCCGCGATGGGCGAGATCACCCATACCTCAACCGGATCAGGTGAGTAGTACACCTGTTGTTCCCAGCGGTCGAAGATGGCAACTTCGACGGTATTGGCCGTCCCTGGCTGAGCGAACAGTTGCATGGTGTAGGCTTCGTCCAGGCTGTTCCATTCGCCATCGGCGGGATCGGCGCGCTCCCATTCACCGTTATTGACGCGCCCCCACACATAGTGTGGGCGGTTGATGGCCGCCGCCTGATAATGTGGCCCCGCCACAAATTCCTCAGCCTCGCGATCCCATACGTAGGTAGACCAGCTATCCTGCGTGTCGCCGGTGCCGAACTGTAGCGGTCGGGCGGGGACGATCTCGATGGGCACCTGCGTCAGGTGCAACACCGGGCAGACCGGCGCTGTCTCGAAGCCCTCGAAGCTATCTTTGAGCGTCTCCAACACGTCGTAGATGCCGCTGTTGTCGGCATCGCGCCAGCCCACCTGTTGACGGGCGGCTTCCGAAAGCGCGTGCGCCCGGTAGGCCGAGACCATGTTTTCACCGCTGCGCATCAGCGAGGGAGCGGGCGAGGGGTTGCCATCTTCGCAGTTGGTGTGCGCAATGCGCAGATAGCCGTAAATTTCTTCCAGACGGCAGCCGCTGGACTCGTCGCCCGCGCCGAAGACATGACCGACCATCTTGGCGATCAGCACTTCCAGATTGCTGACGCCCAGGTCACCCCCGTCATAGGTGACGACGGCCCACGGCCCACCAATGGCCGCGCCCGCAGCCAGGCCGTCGCCGTCGAACAGGCCGTCGGCATCCGTGCTGCTATCCACCACATACAGCACCAGACCCCAGTCCGCCCCACCGCTGGTGCGCGTATCATGCGCCAGTCGCAACACCGAGCTACCGTCAGCGGGCAAGCCGTTGAAGGCAGTGGCAACCCGGTGAATCCAGCCCGTGTTCGGAGCAGAGGCACTGGCGATGCTGCCCTGGATTGGCTCTCCGGCGACCTGAATCCTGGCGCGGTCGGCGGTCGGGCCATCGAACGGCGAAACGTAGCTGACGTTCCAGGTGAGGCGGGCGTTGGGACGCGGTTTGCCGCCGGGCGTAGCCGGGGTCGTGGAAACCGTCGTCCACCATGCCAACGCCTGGGTGATCTCTGTCTTCACCTTGTCCACTTCGGTCGCCGTCCAGGTCTCCGGCCCCGAGGTGCTCTCCACAAAGAGCACTT
>DAOTZZ010000114.1:0-2037 GCA_034433965.1 Anaerolineae bacterium | reverse complement strand
TGACGAGCTGTTCGTCTTCCAGATGGCGGTCATGGCCGCCCGCCGTGACTGGCAGGCCGTGCCCGGTCAGCCGCTCACGGTCACCGACGAGTGGCTGAACGAAGCATTGGCAACGCTTCCCTTTGCCCTCACCGACGCGCAACGCCGCGCCCTGGACGAGATCCGCGCCGATCTGGCCCGCGACATCCCTATGAACCGCCTGCTGCAGGGGGATGTTGGTTCCGGCAAGACGGTCGTTGCTGCGCTGGCGATGGCTATTGCAGTCGTCAATGGCCGGCAGGCGGCGCTGATGGCCCCCACCAGCATCCTGGCCGAGCAACACGCTCGCACTGTCACGCGCCTCTTGCCCGCTTTGCCCGGCTGTGAGCACGTCCAGATTCGTCTGCTGACAGGCAATACCTCGCCCACCGAACGCCAGGAGATCTACGCTGGTCTGGCCGATGGCTCCGTCCAGGTGATCATCGGGACGCACGCCCTGATCCAGGAAGGCGTGAGTTTCGGCAACCTGGGACTGGCGATCATTGACGAGCAGCACCGCTTCGGTGTGGAACAACGCGCCACACTGCGTGGCAAGGGTACCAATCCGCACCTGCTGGTCATGACCGCCACGCCCATCCCACGCACTCTGGCCCTGACCCTGTACGCAGACCTGGACCTGACGCTGATTGACCAGATGCCGCCGGGCCGTTCTCCTGTGGAGACACGCATCCTGTGGCCGAACGAGCGCGAGCGTGCCTACAGTTTTATCCGCGTGCAATTGCAGAAAGGCCATCAGGCCTTCATCATCTACCCCCTGGTCGAGAGTAACGATCCCGACGAGGCATCCAGCGCTGCCGTAGACGAGTTCGAGCGGCTACAGCGAGATATTTTCCCCGAATTCCGGCTGGGCCTGCTGCATGGCCGCCTGTCAGCCGCTGAAAAAGAAGACACCATGGCCGCTTTTGCCCGTGGCGACATTCATGTGTTGGTCTCCACCTCTGTCGTCGAAGTAGGAATTGACGTGCCCAATGCCACAGTCATGCTCATCGAACATGCCGAGCGCTTCGGACTGGCTCAGTTACATCAGTTCCGCGGGCGAGTGGGTCGCGGTGAACATCGCTCCTTCTGTCTGCTGCTCACCGAATCGCCCAGCGATGAAGCGACTGAACGCCTGCGCGCGCTGGAAGAGATCACCGACGGCTTCAGACTGGCCGAGATTGACTGGAAACTGCGCGGCGCTGGCGATTTGTTGGGCGTGCGACAGAGCGGCATCGGACAATTCCGCCTGGCGGAGTTGATGAACCCCCACCTGGTCGAGCTGGCACAGCGCGAAGCCCGCACCGTCTATGCCGACGATCCGTCGCTTGCGCGTCCGGAGCATTTCCTGCTGGCCCGCCGCATTACGGCCCTGGCCGAGCGCCGGGGAGACATTAGCTGAGCATAACTCGCCATCCCAGGTCGCAGACCGAGAAGGATACCATGCGCCACAATCACATCTACCGTGCTGTCCTGCCTGGCTCTTTCAACCCGATCCACTACGGCCATATTGACATCGCCCACCGCGCGCTTCGTCTCTTTGACGAAGTGATCGTCGCGGTCTATGTGCACCCTGGCAAGCCCGACCTGTTCAGCGGGGAAGAGCGTGTGGCCCTGGTGCGCGAATCGCTCAAAGATCAGTCGCGCATCCGAGTTGCGTCATATAACAAGTTGACTGTAGACTATGCACGTGAAGTTGGCGCACAGGCGATTGTGCGCGGGCTGCGGGTCTTTTCTGACTTTGAGCTGGAGTTCCGTATGGCGCTGGCCAATCGTCGCCTTGCGCCAGATATCGAGATCGTCACGTTCATCGCGGCGGAGGAACATCTGCATATCAGTTCAAGCACCATACGAGAGATAGCTTCGCTGGGGGGAGATGTCTCTTCGATGACGCCGCCGCATGTGGTAGAGGCGCTGCAGCGGCGCTTCGCGGAGCTTAGAGCGCGAGGGACCAATTCCTCCTATATGGTCAGCCTGGAAGATTGACGCCGACGCAGGTTTAGGAGGCAGGGCATGGACATT
>DAOTZZ010000113.1:0-6077 GCA_034433965.1 Anaerolineae bacterium | reverse complement strand
AGCGCCTGCACATCTACGGCCAGGTGCGGCACGCTCTGCGCCCCGTCCACCATGAAGAGCGCGCCCGCCGCGTGCGCCTGCGCGATCATCTCCTTGACCGGATTGACTGTGCCCTGCACGTTACTGACATGCATCACGCTGACCAGCTTCACCGGTTCGTCGCGCAGCAGGGCGGCGTAGGCGTCCAGGTCCAGCAGGCCCTCGTCGGTGATGGGGATATAGCGCAGGCGGAAACCGATCTGCTCGGCCAGAATCTGCCAGGGCACGATGTTGCTGTGATGCTCCATTTCGCTGAGCACCACCACATCGCTGGGGCGCAGGTTGGCGCGGCCCCAGGAATGCGCGACCAGGTTGATGCTTTCGGTGGTGTTGCGGGTGAAAATGATCTCGCGCGAGGAACGGGCGTTGATGAAGGCGCGCACCTTGTCCCGCGCGCCCTCGTAAGCGGCGGTGGCCCGCTCGCTGAGCACGTGAATGCCGCGATGCACGTTGGCGTGATCGTGCTCGTAGTAGCGACGCATGGCCTCGATGACCTGGCGTGGCTTCTGGCTGCTCGCTGCCGAGTCCAGAAAGACCAGCCGCTTGCCAGGGTGCACTTCCTGGTTGAGGATGGGGAAGTCGGCGCGGATGGCGGCAATGTCGAGGGGATCGGTGATCGGTTGAGTCATGGTCTGCTCGCTTCTGGATTGACCGTCCATCATTGACCAGCATTATACCGTCTGCTGGCCTGGGGGGCAGTTATCTCTCGCCTGAAAATTGCTGGCATAAATCATAGACAATTAAGAAAAACCGGGCAGCGAATGCCCGGCTTTTCCTGGATTCTCCGCATATACGAGAGCGGGTTATGCCTGGCCGAGCAGCTTGCGCTCGACATAGGCCATCATGCGCTCGCGCACATTTTCAAAGGGAATGCGATCCAGCACGGGCACAAAGAAGCCATCTACGACGAGTTTCTCGGCCTCTTTGCGCGGCAACCCGCGCGACATCAGGTAGAAGAGCACTTCTTCTTCGATATAGCCGGTGGCCGAAGCGTGCGTGCAGCGCACATCGTTGGCCTGAATCTCCAGACCGGGGATGCTGTCGGAGCGGGCTTCTTTGCTCATGAGCATGGTGCGGTTGGCCTGGAAACCGTCGGTTTTCTGCGCGCCGGGCAGCGCCTTGATCATACCCTGCCACACCGCCCGCGACTGATCCTTGAGCACGCCCTTGAAGAGCAGGTCGGACGTGGTGTGCGGCGCGTTGTGGTTTTGCTGCGTATCCAGGTCCATGAATTGCGCGCCGTCGGGGAAGTATAACCCGCTCATACGGCCCCATGCACCCGGCCCATCCAGGTCGATCTCCATGAACGCTTTGATGAGCTTGCCGCCCATCTGCCCGGTGATCCAGTCGAGCTGCCCATCGGCGGCGACGCGGGCACGCTGCGTGCTGAATTCGAACATGTGGCGGCCCCAATCCTGCAGGTTGACGAAACGCAGCGTCGCGCCAGGGCCGACGATCAACTCGGTGACGCCGATATAGCTGGCGTCGCTGGTGAGAGTGGGCGAAAGCGTCTCGTGCAGGTAGTCAATGGATGCACCCTCATCGAGCACAACCAGGATATGCCCCAGCACCGCGCCAGGGCGATCGGCATAGAAGACACTGTGTGCAGGCAGGGTCACGCTCTGGCCGCGCGGCACGTACAGGAAGACACCATGTGTCCACAGAGCCGCATTGAGCGCGGCAAACTTGCCGTGCTGCGGCGTGACAGCGTGCGTCATCAGGTGACGGCGCACCAGGTCGCCATGTTCGCGGATGGCCGTGTGCAGATCGGTGAAGATCACCCCCTGGCGGGCCAGTTCGTCGCTCAGTTCGGCGTGCACCGGCTTGTCATCCACAAAGGCGAGCATCCCGCCCTGCGTATCACCGAGCAAGGGGCGGCGGTTGTCGGCGGGGATGTCGTCGAAGTGCCCGCCGTTCGGCGAAAGCAAAATGCCCGCGCTGTCCCAGTTGATGTGTCGGTAATCGGTGCGCCGCCAGGGTTCGTCCTGGGTGGTGGGCATGGGCAGCGCTTCGTACACTTCCCAGGCGGCCAGGCGGGCCTGACGCAACCAGTCTGGCTCGTTGTAGCGCGCGCTCAGCGCCTCGACATCGGCGCGGCGGAGCGGCGGAGCGATGAATTCACGTGCAACACGTCGGCGAATTGCCACAGGTGTTTCTCTCCCACAGTGATCCGTTTTCAGCGATCAGTTGTCAGCCGGGGCAAGGTCGCCGCTCGCCCCAGAGCGCGGCAGGCTGTGCACCTAGCCGATCGAGCCTTCCATCTGAAGCTGGATCAGACGGTTCATCTCGATGCTGTATTCCATCGGCAATTCTTTGGTCAGCGGCTCCAGAAAACCGTTGACGATCATGGCGCTGGCCTCATCTTCCGTCAGGCCGCGGCTCATCAGGTAGAAGAGCTGATCGTCGCCGATCTTGCTGACGGTGGCCTCGTGACCGATAGTCACGTTGGGGTTCTCGATCTCGATGTATGGGTAGGTGTCGGATTCGCTGTGATCGTCAAGCAGCAGCGCGTCGCAGACCACCGTACTCTTGCTGCCCTCGGCCTCCGGATAAACCCGCAGCAGGCCGCGGTAGCTACTGCGTCCACCGTCCTTGCAGATTGACTTGCTGATGATCTGGCTGGTCGTGCGCGGCGCGATGTGCACGGCCTTGCCGCCGGCGTCTTGCGTCTGCCCGCGACCGGCGAAGGCGATCGAGAGAATCTCGCCGTGCGCGCCCGGCTCCATCAGGAAGACCGAGGGGTACTTCATGGTGACCTTGCTGCCCAGGTTGGCGTCCACCCACTCGTGGCTGGCGTCGCCATAGACCAGGGCGCGTTGGGTCACCAGGTTGTAGACATTGTCCGACCAGTTCTGGATGGTGGTGTACCGCGAACGGGCACCGCGCTTGACGATGATCTCGATCACGCCGCTGTGCAGACTATCGGTGGAGTAGGTGGGCGCGGTGCAGCCTTCGACATAGTGCAGGAACGCGCCTTCGTCCACGATGATCAGCGTCCGCTCGAACTGGCCGATGTTGGCCGTATTGAGGCGGAAGTACGCCTGCAGCGGCATCTCCACCTTCACTCCCGGCGGGACGTAAATGAACGAGCCGCCCGACCATACTGCCGCGTTGAGCGCGGCATATTTGTTGTCGTGCGGGGGCACGACAGTGCCGAAGTACTGCCGGAACAGGTCTTCGTGCTCTCTCAGGCCCATCTCAATGCTCTTGAAGATGACGCCCTGGGCCTCCAGTTCCTTGCGAATCTGGTGGTAGACCATCTCCGAGTCGTACTGAGCGCCCGCGCCCGCCAGAAACTTCTGTTCGGCTTCGGGGATGCCCAGGCGGTCGAAGGTGCGCTTGATCGTCTCCGGCACTTCGTCCCAGGAGCGGGCCTCTTTTTCGGCGGGCTTGACGAAGAAGTAGATTTCGTCTTCGTTCAGGCCGGAGAGGTCAGCGCCCCAGGTGGGCACGGGTTTGCTGCGGTAAATCTCAAGCGCCTTCAGACGGTAGTCGCGCATCCACTGTGGCTCGCCTTTGGCCTCGCTGATCTGCGCGACGATGTCCGCGTCGAGGCCCTTGCGGGTCTTGATGACGTACACTTCGGGGTCGCTAAACCCGTATTTTTCGTCGTAGGCTTCGCGAATGCCTTGCACTTGGTCTGCGTCACTCATCATCGTTGCTCCGTTGGTTACGCTATCAGCATCAGCTAGCAGCGGAAAGCAAGGAAAAGGTACGGTGTTGCTGCGAACTGCTGGCGGCTGATGGCTGACCGCTATCTGCCTTCGTCGTTTTGCTTTTCGCGCAGCCAGTCGTAGCCGTGCTCTTCCAGGTGTAGGGCCAATTCTGGGCCGCCGCTTTCCACGATCTGCCCGTCCATCATGATGTGCACGAACTGCGGTTTGATGTAGTTGAGGATACGCTGATAGTGCGTGATCACCAGCACGCCCAGGTTTGGCCCGTAGAGCCTGTTCACACCTTCGGAGACAATGCGCAGCGCGTCAATGTCCAGGCCGGAGTCGGTCTCGTCCATGATGGCGATCTTCGGCTCCAGGACGGCCATCTGCAGGATTTCGGCACGTTTCTTTTCGCCACCCGAAAAGCCATCGTTGAGATAGCGCCCGGCGAACTCGTGATCCATTTTGAGCATGTCCATCTTTTCGATGAGCAGCTTGCGGAAAGCCGGAATGGGAATGCCCTTGTCCGCCGGATTCTCGGCGCGACGGCGCGCATTGATGGCATTGCGCAGGAAGTTGGCGACGGTGACGCCCGGAATGGCCACCGGATACTGGAAAGCCAGGAACAGCCCCAGGCGGCTCCGCTCGTCTGGCTCCAGCTCCAGGATATCTACACCGTCGAAGATGATCTGCCCGGCAGTAACTTCATAAGCCGGGTGCCCCATGATGGTGTAGGAAAGCGTGCTCTTGCCAGAGCCGTTGGGACCCATCAGGGCGTGAATCTCACCCTGGCGTACGATCAGGTTAACGCCCTTGAGAATCGGTTCTCCTTCGACACTGACATGCAGATTGCGAATTTCCAACGCAGCGCTCATGACTGTGCTGTCTCTCCTCATTGATGATTGGTGACTGATTGGTGCCTGCTTCTGGCGACCGGGCACTGTCCCGATCGTTGAAGGTTCTCTCAATTGAGAATGTTTTGCAACGAATCTAGCGTCATTATAGCACCATTCCGGCCAACAGGCCAATAAAACAGATGAATATCTAATAAATTTGCAGAATGCCAGCCTTTGCCTCTGGCTGACGCCGTGCTTTATACTCTGGATAACGAACTCCACGGAATGTGCAGGGATTGAGGAGCGCTCTCTATGTCTGACCAGTCGCCACAGATCGGCGCCATGTCGCGCGAGGAAAAAGAGCACCTGGTGCGCGAGGCGTTGCGCGAAATCGTTGACCCGGAAATCGGGCTGAACGTGGTCGAGCTGGGCCTGATCCGCGAGCTGATTATTGAAGATGATCGCGCCCATATCGTGATGATCCTCACCACGCCTTTCTGCCCCTATGGACCCCAACTGTTGGAAGCCGCGCGGCGCAAGGCCCAGGAGGTGTTGGGGGTGCCCACTACCATCGAAGTAGGGATGGAATACTGGGACCCTTCCATGGCCGAGGAAGGCGCGCTGCGCGACTGGGGTCTGTTCTAGCCCTGGGGCAGGATTTCGAGCAATAGCCTGACCGTGCCCGGCAGTCTGTGCCCGCTCGCGTCGCTGATGTCCAGGCGGTAGAGACCCGTTGCGGGGAGGTCAAGCGTCACGGTCAGAGCGCGTGTCTGTGACCCGTCGCTGCTGAACAGGATATCATCGCTGCCGGGCATTGTGACAGTCAGGGCAGGCGCTACGTTTCCTGCTGCGCTGATGGTCAGCCGTGCCGTTGCGCCTGCTTTCCCCTCGAAGAAGTACGCACTTCCCCCCTCCGGCTCCAGCAGACTCTCTAGCGGCTCATCTGGCAGCAGCAACGGGACGCGCGAATCGGTCAGCCACAGTTCGTAAGTTTCGCCGCCCGGCTGACCGCTCCAGCCAATCACTACAGCATAGAATTCTCTGGGGGTGAGTGGCAATGGATCGAGCGCGTTGCTGCTGCTGTCCTCGGTGCTGGCCAGCACACCCTGGGGCCCGTGCACGGTCAGGATAGGGGGATGGGCTGGATCGCTGCTGCGAACGCTGAGACCGAGCGGGTGTTCTCCCGCCTCGGCGGTGACGGTCAGAGCGAAGAAGTCGGTGGGGTGCTCGTCGCTGAGCACTCCGATCAGCGGCTTGTCCTGGGCCAGGGCGGGCAGCAGCGCCAGGTTGTGCAGTGTCAGCAGATACGGGCCTGCGCCATCGTAGCGCCCGGCCAGAATGGTATAGTCGCCGTCGGCGGGGAGCCTGAGCGGGCCGAGACGCGCATTGGTGCTCTGGCCGCTATCGTCATCGCTGGCCAGGGTGTTGCCCTGCGGATCGAGCAACGTCAGGAAGGTATCCAGCGCACCATCACCGGTGGCGCGCATGTCTACCAGTATCCAGTCGCCGGCGTTGCCGCTGAAGCGCCAGTCCTGCTCGGTCGCGG
>DAOTZZ010000112.1:0-12758 GCA_034433965.1 Anaerolineae bacterium | reverse complement strand
CGCTGAGAGCGGGCCGCACGTGAATCTCTCGTCCGGCGAATTCGGGTAGACCGCGCAATCGTTCCTGCAACAGGTCTTCGATCTCCTCGGCAATGGAACGCTGCGGCGTCGGAGGCACGAGAGGTTCGGGCGTCTGTCCCATCGCCACCCGCCTCATCTGCCGCAGAAATGAGGGGGGCTGTATGGGCACGTCCTCTGCGGGAACTTCGGGGGCAGCGCTGACCGATGACGTGGCAGGAGTCTCTACTTGCGCCAACGCTTCCAGATCGCGCAGGATGAGCTGAAAACGGCGCTCCAGGTCGGCGCTGCGCAACTCGTCCAGCGAGCGAAACTGCTGATCGCCGATGACCAGGATCAGACCACCGTCGGCCAGGTCGCGGTAGACGCGCAACAGCTCGACTGTATCCCGCGCGGGCGGCGGGGGCGCAGGCTCAGGCGCAGGCTGCGGGGCAGCGACAGGTTGCTCAGAGTCGGTTGGGCGGGACGGAACGGTAGGTTGCGCAGATGGGGGCGGCGGGACAGGCTGAGCGCCCAGGTCGCCGGTGAGCATGGCCAGGTCGGGCAGCGGCACCGCCATTTTGGGAGGCGACGGGACGGCTGACACCTTCGCCGCAGACGCACCACTGCTCCCAACCAGGCGGCGATAAATGGCCACCGGCAGGCTCGGCAATGGCTCCAGTCCCTGCGCGGCTCGCCGTTTGCGTTCGGCAGCGCGTTGCAGCACCAGCGCCATCAGCCCCAGCCAGAGTATGCCGGCCACGCAGGTGATGGCAATCAGGCCGCTCACCTGGCGCAGGAAATCGCCCGTCCCCGACGAATCGCTCAGCGCAAGCAGCGGGTGTAGAAAAAAGAGAGCGGGCAACATGGCAGGTCCTCGTAGCAGAACTCAGCGGATGGTGACGCCCTCAGTATCATGCCAGTTGCCAGACCTGGCAAACCGGGCAGACGTGAGTACCGCGCCCCGCGACGACGATGCGCTCGACCGCATGACCGCAGCGGGGACACGGCTGACCGGCCCGCCCGTAGACGCTCAGTGTCTCCTGCACCGTGCCCCTGGTGCCGTCCGGCTTGCGGTACCAGTTGACGCTGGCCCCTTCGCGGACGATGCCCTCGCGCAGCACCTGGCGGATGGCGTGATACAGGCGCGTCACATCATCGTCGCTCAAGGTATGAGCGGGACGCAGCGGGTGCAACCGGCTGGCCCACAGCGCTTCGTCCGCGTAGATGTTGCCCAGCCCGGCCAGGAAAGCCTGATCGGTCAGCAATGGTTTGAGCCGCCCGGAGCGCCCGCGCAACCGCTGCCGGAATTCCTCCAGCGAAAACGACTCGTCTAGCGGCTCTGGCCCCAGGCTGCCCAGCACCATCTGCGGGTCTTCGACCAGGTACACGCGCCCGAACTTACGCGCGTCGGAGAAACGCAGTTGGTGACCATTGTCGAGTTGAAAGCTGAAGTGCACCCAACGATCGGCGTCGTGCACTGCTCCGTCTGGCACCACATACAGCCGACCGGTCATCTTCAGGTGAATGATCAGCGTGTCCGGATCGAGCGCGATCACAACATACTTGCCGCGCCGCCGCAGGTCGCGCACCGGTTGACCGGCAATGCGCGCCACAAAGCGCGGCCCGTCCGGCGTGACCAGGCAGGCTGGCCAGTCGTAGCGGGCGCTGAGGATGGTGCGCCCAGCCAACAGGGGACGCAGTCCGCGCACGACCGTTTCGACTTCGGGCAGTTCGGGCATGGCGTGTCCTTTCGCGTACTGGCTGTGATGTGTTGCCTGCTTTCTGAGTGTAGCGCATCGAGTCGCGTGCCGAAAAGCCCGCCGCAATACCAGTGACAAGACCAACCGCCAGGACACAGCAGCGATCTTTGCGAATTCCGCCACTTTACCTCACCCCCCTTAACCCGATTTCACCGAGATCGCCGAGAAGGACATGACAGCGCATTCCACTTCCCGCGCGTAGGGCGGGCGTAGCCGGGCAGGCAGGCAGCGGCCCTTCAGCCGAACAGGGCGCTGTGCTATGATCGGCAGCGTTTCTGGCCGCAGCAGGAGTTGAGGGATGTCCAGATTGCTTCGGGGAAGCTCATTCCTTTTCGCACTGATGGTGCTGGCGTTGCTCTGGCCGCCGACTCCGGGCGGAGCGCAGAATCCTTGCGACGGGTTGATCGCGCCGCGCCTGCAGGTCGGTGAGACGGCGCGGGTGACGTCGCCCTATGGGCTAAGCCTGAAGGATAGCCCGCGCACGGGCGCTGCCGGAGCGGTCGAGCGGGCATTGCTGCCCTTCGGGACGGTGTTGCGCGTGCTGGACGGGCACTCCTGCAACCTGGGCTACGTGTGGTGGCAGGTGCAGTTGCCGGATGGTCTCACCGGCTGGGCTGCCGAAGGCGACGCAGACGAGTATTTCCTGCAGCCGCATACCGAAATGCTGCATATCTTCCGCCCGCGCGACGGCGGGGCAGCGCTCGATCACTTCACCGTGATGCGCCAGGGACAGGCGACCTGGCGCGGGACGATTCCTATCGCGCCGGCGCAGGGCACACCGGGCACCGTCTGGCAACAGGTGGAGATCGACCGGCTGGCGGCCCTGCTCGACGACGCACGGGCGCATTGCCCCCAACGGCTGCGTGACACGCCGCTGGAAGGGGTGACTTCGCTCGACGAGGCGCTGGCGTTGCCCCTGTCCGCGCTCGACTACGACTACTACCCCGCCCCGTCCGGTGAGCGACTGCTGCTGGTGCGGCATCTGCATTTGCAGGTCCCGCGTTGCGATACAGTCATCCCGGAACGGGTGGGCATCAGCACGGTGAGCGTGCTCGCCGCGGACGGCACGGAGACTCCCCTTTTTCCCTTCCCGCAGCACGGATCGGTGCCCGCCTCTGAGGATGTCTATTCGCCTTCTGAGCCGGATAGCTGGACGGTGACGCTGGACGAGGTGATCTGGTCACCGCACGAGAAGTACATCGCCTTCGTCGCTGCCTACCGCGACCGCTGCGCAAGCGGAGACTGCTACCGCTTCCACATCTACATCGCCAACCTGGAGAGCGGGCAGCTTTACATCGTGGGCGAGGGGCGTCATCTGGGCTGGACGAACGGCGGCGAGGGCATCGCCTTCTTCCGCCTGACGCGCGACAGCACCGGACAGCCCCGCGCGCGCCTGTTCGCCGCCCGCCCCGACGGATCGGCCCGCCAGGAAGTGTGGCTGCCCGGCGGCGCAGTGTACGTCTCCGAGGAGCGGCGCGACTTCGGCTTCCCCTGGAATCTCAGCGGCACGCGGGTGATGGTGGGCAATGCCGGTTTGGGCGAAGTGATGCTGCTCAACGTGGCCGACCGCGCCTTCACCCCGCCTATCGCCGTGCCCGACCTGATGCCGCAGCCCAATCGCCTGGCGGTGCACCTGGTGCGCGGCGAAACTGCCCTGCTGTGGACGACCATTCGCGGGGAATTCGTGGTGCAGGACGTGCGTAGCGGGCGCTGGCAACGCCTGCAGAGCGAGCTGGCCTCGACGGGGATCGCGCCGCGCCGCGTACAGGTCTTCGGCATGGGTGACGCGGCGCTGATCGAGATGGCCGACGGCTCTGCCTACCTGCTAGACCTGGAGGCCGACCGGCTGACGGTGGTTCCGCTGATGGAACTGTAAGAAAAGAAAATTAAGATGAGTTTGGATCAGAGTGGCATCTTCGTTACCAATCCGATTCCTGATCATTCTTGACACTCAACGGCTCATCCAGACTCCGAACAGCCTCGACGATCTTCTTGATAAAGGTGGGAACAATGTCTTCATTCACAAGTTTTTGTGCGATATAGCGAGCCACTATTCCTTTACCTGCATTTGTCCCTAGGACTTGAGCAGCTTTTTGCTTCAGACTGCTATATTTGCCAGCCTCAACGACCTCCAGGCAGACTTCCATCTCCCTCTCAAAATCTCCTTCTAGGATAGCAAACCTGGCTTCTACTCTTCCCTCTGGTTCGAGCTCTTGTGGTTCGCCAAGCATTTCAAGTAGTATCTTGTTTTGCTCCAGGTCTTTCTTGTCTTTCCCGCGGTCATTATCAAAAACAAGATAGATGGGAATCCCGAAAGCGTCGTACAACTGGTAAAGCTGATCAAGGTTATTCTTGCTGTGAGCATTGACCACGGAAATACCGTTAGCATCAAAATCGAAACCCAGATGCTGAGCAAAAATAGGGAAAGTGTATTCTTCCGATTGCCCTTCGACCAAAAGAATCTTTCGGGCAAAGAACGCTTCATTGTGCTCAATACCACAGATATTGTGATATCGCTCGCGTAGAGCATGCTCACTCATTGCTACATTAGGATAAAGTCTATTTCGTCTATTCAACAACTCTGAGGGAGACACCTGCCGGACCTGGGTGCATAAGTTTCCATTGTCATCGGGAAGTTTGCGCACAAGGCAAATGTGATCGAAGCGCTCGATATGTACGAAATCGCCAGAGTGCGTCGAAAAGAATATCTGATTCCCTTGTTGTGCCAATTCCTGAAACACGGAATACAAACTTCTCCGTGCGTGTGGATGCAGGTAGATTTCTGGCTCTTCTATGGCGATTATTGCGTCTCCTCTGAACACCTTTGCATAAGCACGAAACAAAGCCAGCAGGATAAGATTGCGCATACCCTGCCCCGCTTCGGAAGGATTCTTGGATTTGTTATCCTCAATCAGGAGTGGAACGATTGAGCGATAGTAATTGATGGGATCAAACGTTCGAAATTCCAATCCAACCGAAAGGGAAGTCCGCCTAATTTGGTCGTCAAAAGCTTCCGTAAACGTTCCCTCAAACTGGTTGAATAGCTCTGTTTTCAAGTATCCAAGAGCATCGTCAAAACTTTGAACGAGGGCTTCTTGCTGATCAGTTGGTACAGTCCCGCGGAAATTCTCATCTAGCTGTCTGATAATCCGTCCAAATAAAGTCCACCGAGAATGTCCGAGATGGTATTCCAGATCACGGTTGGCATCCAGATACACCAAAGCACATTGGTCGCGTACTTCACCAGAAAGGTAATAATCGGACTTATCTTCAAAATATCGAAATCTTGTCTCCGCTTTGTCGTCAAAAGGCATCCTGCACCAGACACATTGAATCTTTGCCGGATTCTCCTCAAATTCCACCCCGATGAAAATCGGGGTGGTCGTATCCTGGTTGTAATAATCTGTAACTTCTACGTTCTGTTTACTAGGCCATCTTTCTCCTAATAGAAAATTCAGCGCAGCAAGGATATTGCTCTTACCCGCGTTGTTCTCACCAACGAGTGCACATATCTCTGCGGGGTAGAACTCCAGCTTCTTGATTGACCGGAAGTTTTCAATAACGACACGCTTGATTCTCACGGACACCCTTCCTTCGAAACACCATCGGGGATCCAATTACCAAAACAGCCGGTGCCTACGCCCCTTCCCTCACGCTCTCCGTCATCACAGGGATGGTGAAGTGGAAAGTCGTCCCCTGGCCGGGCGCGCTCTCCACCCAGATTTTGCCACCGTGCTGCTCGATCAGGCCGCGCGTGATGGTCAGGCCCAGACCCGTGCCCGGCTGATCGCGCACTTCGGGGTTGTCGCTGCGGAAGTAGGGCGTGAACAGGCGGCGCAGGTCTTCTTCGCTCATGCCGATGCCCGTGTCCTGCACCATGCAATGCACCACTTCCGGCGCGCCCTGCGGGTCCCAGATGTTGCGCGTCGCCCGTGCGCGAACGGTCAGCGTCCCGCCGGTGGGGGTGTACTTGTTCGCGTTGGAGACGAAATTGGTCATGATCTGCACCAACCGCACCCGGTCGCCCAGCACTGGCGGCAGATCGTCGGGCACATCCACCGTCACCGTCTGCTCCTTCTCGTCAATCATGCGCTGCTGCGAGCGCAGAGTCTCGGCGACCACCTCGGCGAAGGATACCGGCGCGATCTCCAGGCGCAGGTTGTTGGTCTGCTGTTTGGTCAGGTCGTTGAGATCGCTCACCAGTTTTTCCATACGCACCACGTTGTTGTAGATAGTGTGCAGGAAGTCGGACTGCTGCGGGTTCACTGGCCCCACCACACCCTTCAGCAACAGGTCGGTGTAGCCCTTCATGCTGGTCATGGGGTTCTTCAGTTCGTGAGCGATGAAGGAGACGAACTCACTCTTGGCCTGGTTGGCCCGCTGCAATTCCTGGAAAAGCTGCGAGTTGACCAGCGCGGGCGTAGCGTGCTCCACCAGACGGGCGATGAAGTCCAGGTCGAGCAGATCGAGTTCGCCTTCGCGGTCGCTCTCCAGCAGGATCACGCCGATCACCTGCCCCGCGCTGAAGAGCGGCACGGTCAGTTGAGCCACGCAGCCAGGCAACGTCTCCTGATAATCAGGATCGAGCGCCAGATCGGTCACCAGCGAGGGCTTGGCCGTGCGCACGACGCGCCCCAGCACACCCTGATCGTCGGGGAATTCGCGCTGTTCGGCGGTCGGCGAGAAGGGAGACGACGGCGGGTAACCATAGGACGCCACCCGCTGCAATACACCTCGCTCGCGGTCGCGCATGAAGAAGGCGCAGGCCGACGCGCCACTCTTGCGCAGCGCCCAGTCAATCATGATGTCCACCACGCGCTGCAGGTCGAGCGTGCGGTTGAGTTCGTAGTCAATGCGCTGCATGGTATCCAGTTCCTGGACGCGCAGGGCCAGTTGCTGGTCGGTCATGTCGAACAGGCGCGCGTTCTCGATGGCGACCGCCGCTTGTCCGGCAAAGGTCGAGAGGATTTCGGCGTCCTCCGGCGCAAACGCGCCCTGCCCCCCTTTGAAGACCTGCAGCACACCAATCGCCCGCCCGCTGGCCAACAGCGGCACCGACAGACAGGCGGTACCCATGGGCACCATCTGTCCGGCCCCGTTCGACGGCGCGTTGACGATGATCGGCTGGGCGGCGCGCACCGTTTCGCCCGCCAGTCCTTCACCGGCAGGCTGGCGCGTCCCCACCTGACTCTGCTCGCCGCCTACCACCACGCGCACCTCGAAACTCTCGCCGCCTTCGTCGAGCAACAGCAGCGTACCCGCCCCCGCGCCGAGAATCTGCACGGCGTTCTCGGTGATCAGTTGCAGCAGGCGATCCACGTTGCCCATCTCCGACGCCAGTTGATTGGCGATTTCGTTGATGGCAGCCAGTTGGCGCGCGCGCTGCTCGGTCTTGGTGAAGAGTTGCAGCTTGTCTATAGCGCTGGCGGTCAGGTTGGCGATGTCCCAGAAGAGGTTCTGCTGCTCGTCGGTGAAGAGCGCCCCCGGCACGGTATTGGCGGCGATCATCACACCGAGCACACCTTGTGCCGGGTCAGCCACCAGCGGCACGCCCATCCACGCTTTCAGGCGCGGGTTGTCGGGGAGAGTCTGCGGGTCACGGCGGGCCGTTTCGCGGACGTAGTCGTCGGTGCGCAACGCCCCCTGCGTGCGGGCCACTTCGCTGACCAGATCGTTGCCCAGCGGCCAGCGCCGCCCCTCCATCTCCGCCACGCGGTCTTCGCCTTCGTTGTAGAACACGTAAATGAGTTCGTCGCTCAGCACGTCGCGCAGGGCGATGGCAAACACCGGTGCATCAATCACGCGGCGGGTCTGCGCGTAGATCAATTCCAGCAGCGTGTCCAGGTCTACGGCGAAGTTCAGCGCGCGGCTCACCTGGCTGAGCACGTCCTGCACGCGCATTCTCCGCTCCAGATCGGAGATCGCCTGCACGCGCTCGATGGCCAGCGCCGCCTGGTCCCGCAGGCTCTCGACGAAGCGCAGGTCGTCGTAATCATAGGGAGCGCCGTTGCGCCGCGGGCCGATAGCCAGCACAGCGTTCAGCCCGCTCTGCACGCCGAGTCCTACCAGCACCGGCGTCCCCAGCACAGCCAGACTGGCCCGATTGCTGATCACTTCCAGCGGCAGGGCGCGGCCTTCGGCCAGGTAGAGTACACCCGTCTGTTGTTGCAGGGCGTGCACCAACCCGCTCTCCGGCTCGAAGTGCAGATCGGTGACAGGCCGACCGGTGCGCGGATCGGGCTGCGGGTAGAAGCGACCGGTCGTCGTGTCGCGGGCGAAGAGGACCGCGTGCGATGGGGCCAGCGTGCCGTCCAGCGTTTCCAGCACCTGACGGGTGATCTCGTCCAGGTTGCGCGCTTCCACCATGGCCCGCGCGAAACGTTCCAGCACTGGCTGATAGGTCTGCCGCTTGCGGAAATAGACAGCGTCTATGCGCTGCTGCAGCGCATCGCGCAGCGGGTTGAAGGCCAGCGTCACCGCGAAAACCGCCATCACCAGCAGCGCCGGGCTGACCGCCAGTTCTGTCGCCGAGCGCCCCAGCCACAGCGCCAGTCCGGCCACCAGCAAGAAGTAGCTCAGCGATAGCAGCGCGATCAGCGCTCCGTACAGGATTGCCCGCGCCGCCAGGCGATCCGCGTCCAGCAGGCGCGCCTGTGTCAGGGCCAGGAACAGGCTCAGCGGCAACAGAGCGGGCAGGATGCCGTTCGGCACGGCCAGGGCAGGTATTCCCTCGCCGTTGACGACGAGCGCGGCCAGCCATACGCCGAAGGGTAGCAACGCTGGCAGCAAACCGCTCACCAGCAGCCCGCTCTGATTACGCGCCAGCGGCGAGGTGATGCGCCTGCGCCGCCCCAACAACATGCTCAGCAGCAAAAGTCCGGCGATCAGCAGCACGCCCAGGCCGATCCCTGTTCCCAGGCGGTTGAGTGCCGGGTCATCGGCGCGGGAGAGCGCCACTGCGCTGACGCCAGCGGCCAGCCCGGCCAGCCAGGGAGCCAGTCGCAAGGCGGGCGTTTGCAGCAGCAGCGCGGGCCGGTAAGGGAATTCCAGCGCCAACATTCCCAGCGCCGCGCCCGCCAGCGCCAGACCAAGCGGCCATGTCCAGGCCAGGGGACCGGCGCTCAGCGCTTCGAATTGCCCGGCCATGCTCACGGCCCAGGTCGCAGCGACCAGCGCGCCACTCCGTACCGACGAGTTGGCGGGGCGGCGGGCCAGCAGGATGACGCCGGCCAGCCACACCAGCCAGCCAGTCAGCCAGCCGGGCGCGAAATAGGCGGCCAGGTCGCCCAGGGGCAAAGTGCCCAGGCGCAACGCCAGGGAACAGACGCGCTCATCCTGTGCCGTGATGGAGCATTCAGCGCCCACGGGCGCGTCTCCCGACCGGCGCAGGAAGCGCACCGTCACCGCCTCGCCGGTGTTGTAGCTGTCCAGACGATCGTAGAGCGCGTTCAGTCGTTCGGGGACGGGCAAGGCGCTCAAGTCTTCGTCGTCGAGCGTCAGCACGCGGTCTCCGCTGCGTAGACCGGCGTCGCGGGCGGGCCAGCGATCGCGCACCAGCGAGTCAGCCGCGCCGACGGTCAGATCGCGCTGAAAGAATGCGCCCAGGAAGGGGCGGTCGAGCCAGACGGCAGCGCTGAGGGCATAGGCAGCCAGCAACACGCCCGCCAGAATCAACACGGCTGCTGGCAGAAGCGCCGTCCGCCAGGCTCCAGGGGATGCACTTGCCTGCATGGTTGTATTCTCCACGCACCCGCTCTCTATCATGGGTCAAGGTTGTCTGCATTTTAGCACAGTTCGGGCCGCGCGCACGTCCCGGCAAGGGTCTATGCACCATGCCGACAGTGCCCGCCGTGTCTGGTATAATGGCCGTGCGACGCGGGGCACCGCGCTGCCCTGCAACCGTCGCCTGGATGGGTGAGAGGCCGTTTGAGAATCTCACCCCCCGGCCCTCTCTCCATGCATGGGGAGTCGCCGTACGGTTAAGTCCCCTCTCTGCGTGTGGAGAGGAGATTTAGGGGTGAGGTAAATCCGCGTGCAGCGGGGCTTCTTAAAGGGTCTCTGAGGACGGAGTCAGAATATCCCGATGACCGACGAAAAGATTCGCGTGTTGATCGCCAAGCCCGGCCTCGACGGGCACGACCGGGGAGCCAAAGTGATTGCGCGGGCGCTGCGCGACGCCGGTATGGAAGTGATCTACACCGGCCTGCGGCAGACACCGGAGATGATCGCCGAGGCGGCCCTGCAAGAAGACGTGCACGTAGTGGGGCTGTCCATCCTCAGCGGAGCGCATATGGCCCTGGTGCCGCGCGTGATCGAGCACCTGCGCGCCGCCGGTCTGGATGACGTGCTGGTGCTGGTAGGCGGCATCATCCCGGACGACGACATCCCTGCCCTGCAAGCGATGGGCGTAAGCGCCGTCTTCGGGCCGGGCACCAGCACCGACGACATCGTGCGCTACATTCGCAGTGCCGTACAGCCCTCGTCCCTATGAGTGCAGCGTCTTCCGCAGATACGCTGGCAGCAGGCGTACTGGCAGGCGACCGGCGCGCGCTGGCGCGGCTGATCACGCGCGTCGAGAACCGCACGCCGGACGCTCTGCAAGCCCTGGCCGCCCTGCACCCGCACACCGGTCGCGCAGCCATTGTGGGCGTCACCGGCGCGCCGGGCACAGGCAAGTCGTCGCTGGTCAACGCACTGGCGCTGGCGCTGCGCCGTCGCGGGCAGACGGTGGGCATCGTCGCCGTAGACCCTACCAGCCCCTTCAGCGGCGGAGCCGTGCTGGGCGACCGCGTGCGCATGATCGACCTAGCGGGCGACGCGGGCGTGTTCATCCGCAGCATGGCCTCGCGCGGCAGCCTGGGCGGCTTGGCCGCGACAACCGGCGACGTGGTGCGTGTGCTCGACGCAGCGGGCTTTGCCGTGATCCTGGTCGAGACGGTCGGCGCAGGTCAGAGCGAAGTGGAAATCGCCCGCATGGCGCACACGACGGTGGTGGTCGAAGCGCCCGGCCTGGGCGACGACGTGCAGGCGATCAAGGCGGGCATCCTGGAAATCGCCGATGTGCTGGTGGTCAACAAGGCCGATCGCCCCGGCGCGCGGAACACCGTCCGCGCCCTGCGTGCCATGCTGGAACTCGGTCACCGTCTGCGGACGGCGGGGCATCACGGTGTTACGGCAATGCCAGCGACCGCCCCTGCCGAACCCGTCTTCGATAGCTGGATGGTGCCGCTGATCGAGACGGTCGCCACCGAGCACAAGGGCATTGACGAACTGCTGGCCGCGCTGGATCGCCATCAGGGGCACCTGCGCGAAACAGGCGAGATCGCCGACCGCGAGCGGCAGCGTGTGGAAGCGGAATTGCTGGCCCGGTTGCGCGAGGCGTTGCTGGCCCGGTTGCTGGCGGAACGCTCGTCAGAGACCCTGGAAGAGATCATTCAGCGTATTCTGCGGCGCGAACTCGACCCTGGCGCTGCCGTCCGCGCGCTGCTGGAAGGGAATGTCTCTTCTTCTGGCGGTTCAGAGGCGGACAGCTATTGAGAGCATCTCAAACAGGAGGCTGTCCTCGACTTTACCTCACCCCCACTTGGCGCTGATGCGGCTCATGGTCCCCTGTCCACTCTTGAACCCTGGCGGCAAGGGTTGACCCGAAGAGATCGCGGAAGACACAACAAGAGATTCCTCTTGCTCCCTCGGCGTCTTTGCGGTTCAAAGAAGCACGCCGCAATACGCGGTGTCACTGGCGTTCGGCGGGCAACTCAAGCTGACACTGTGTCAGCCCCAGCCACCGCGACAGGCGGGCGCGGTGACGTGCCACCAGCCGGTAACATGGCTCGGCCAGCAAGCTGACCGGCGTCCATGCGCCCAGGGTGCCCACCACTCCCCACCAGCCAGGCAGATAACGCAGCGTCTCAAAGACGGCGCGCGCGCCCCGCAAGCGTCGCCCATCCGGCGCGACGGCATAGAGCGCCTGCGCTGCCTGTGCTGCCGTCAGCCCAGGGACGAGGCTCTCCAGGTCCGCTGCCTGATAGGGCACGAAAGCCAGGCGGTGCTGCCGGTCGCGCCGCTGTGCCCAGCGTCGCGCTGCCTGACATAGCCCACAGTTGCCGTCGAAGATGATCAGCAGCGTTTCGGACACGGTCGCACCCCGCCGCATAATAGTCTGTGTGCCAGATTATCGCAGCGGGGAAGCAACTCAGTCCAACGTCGCCAGCACCAGCGCGTCAATGTTCTCGGCGGGCGTGCCGGCGTTGGTGCCCCCGCCAGGAGCCAGGATCAGCCCCGTGCCGCCAACCTGCGCGATGCAGTCGCGGGCCACGGCTTCGACTTGCTCTGGTGAGCCATTCATCATCACCTCGACGGGCGGCACGTTGCCCATCAACGCGATGGTCGGCCCAAGCTCGGCACGCGCCTCGGCCAGGGGGATGCGATGGCTGAAATGCAGCACCTCGAAGCCCAGGTCGCCGAAGTAGGGGAAGAGATGCTGGCAGGGAGAGTCGTTGTGGTAGATGCGGATCAGCCCCTCGAAGGCGGCAAAGATACGCTGCAAGATCGGTTTGCCCACTGCCTGGAACAGGGCCGGAGACAGCATCCCCACCGCGTCGTCGAACACCATCACGCCCCAGGGGTCGCGCAGACAGCCCAGTTGCGCCTGCAAGAAGCGGATGGTGGTGTCGGCCAGGATTTCCAGCGCGTCGAAGGCCGCGCCGCCTTCGTCGCCTCCGGCCAGCGCCCCCAGGAAATTCGTCGCTCCGAACAGGTGCGTGGCAATGGTGAACGGCCCGCGCGCCGCCACGAAGCGAATACGATACGGTTCGGGCAATTCGCCCTCGTGTTCCAGGTTCCAGTACCGGCGCAGCACCAACGCCATCAGCCCGTCGGAGTAGGGGTCGGGACGGGGCAATTGCCGCCAGGCGTAGACAGGCAGCGTCAGGTGACGGATGGCCGGTGCCTGATCCTGTCGCCAGAGCACCGACGCACCGAAGGCGCTCGGCTCGGTGG
>DAOTZZ010000111.1:0-12182 GCA_034433965.1 Anaerolineae bacterium | reverse complement strand
CCGCGGTCGCTTCGACGGCCACGCCGTTCTCGAAACGCAGGCGCACGCCCTCCACCTGGTTGCCCAGGTAGATGCAGGGGAAGTTGAAGGCCACCGTCCCGTTGACCGAATCCTCGATGGGACTGGTGAAGATTTCGCCATCGGGGAAGTTGACCATGCCATGCGCGCTCACCCAGGGCCGCCCGCCGAAGTCGAACGACAGATCAATGCCGGGGCCTTTGACCTCGGCGTGATGTTTGTCGCGCAGCCAGGCCACCAGGCGCTCTTGCCGTTCGCGGAACGCCTGCCAGTACGCTACCGGGTCGGGTTGATCCAGCCCGCAGGCTTTGTAGACGAATTCGGTGTAAGCGTGCAGACCCATATCGGCGGCCTGGGCCAGCGCCTGCACCGGCCAGCCGACCACTGTCCAGCGCAGTTTGCCCTCGTTGTAGCGTTGCAGGTAGCGCTCGCTGTAGGGGCGGATGGCGCGCCGCCAGCGGTTGATGCGCTCCGGATCAATGGTTGCCAGGGCGTTGGTGTTGCTGGGCGCTTTGAGGAAGAAGATCGCGTCCGACACCTCGACCCAGTGCATGATGGTCGAGTCCAGGATGTCGAGTTGCTGATCGCTGGCCAGGCGCATGAAGAGTTCGAAGTGGTCGCAGTAATCCGGCGAAATGGGCGCGGCCAACTGCACATTGGGAAAGCCTCCCCGCCGCAGCACCGCCTCGACCAGCGCTTCTACCAGGGGGCCGGTGGTCGAGCCATTGCCGACGATGGTGATGTATTCGCCGGGCTGCACAGGTGAACTGTATTCCGTGAGGATTTTCGCCAGTTGGCTGGCAAACTGTGTGATCATGTCTTGCCTCGGTTGGTGCAGACGCGCTCATCAGGAGCGCCGTAGAGGACCCTGTGGCGAACTATAACACACCCGGCGGACAAGGGAAAAGGCGGTGTTTCGTGAATGTACGTAACCTGTGGAGGGGAACGCACGGGGCGAAAAGCGCGGCATGAGCGAACTTCCACCAGGGGCACTCAAAGGTGCACAGATTACGCGCTCGAAGCGCCACCCCTCACAGGGGAAGACGTGGTAAGCTCACTCATGCCTGTCCATAGTATATCAACGAAAACGCCAGCGATTGAATCGCTGGCAGTGTGCCCCCAGGGAGATTCGAACTCCCGTCTTGGCCTTGAAAGGGCCACGTCCTGGTCCCCTAGACGATGGGGGCGGAACACGACGGCATTGTACCAGGCGGTCAGCCGCGCGTCAAGGTCGCGCTGAAGGGCTGCGCAGCGTCCATTTGCTGCGCGCGCCGATCTGCGCCAAGATTGGGCGGGCCACAAGCGAAAGAGGAGGCGCGCGTGAAGTCAGCGGAGGTTCTGGTTATTGGCGCTGGCCCGGCAGGGATCGCCAGCGCCTATTTCCTGGGGCGGGCGGGTATCCCTTACCTGGTGGTGGATCGCGCACCGGTGATTGCGTCCACCTGGGCCAGCGTATACCCGGCGCTGCGCCTGAATACCACGCGCTTCTATTCCCATTTGCCGGGGTGTCGCTTTCCCTGGTGGTTCGGCATCTTCCCCAGGGGGCGACAGTATCATCGCTACCTGGAACGCTTCGTACACGCGCACCGGCTGAACATCCGCCTGGGCGTGACCGTCTACCGCGCCTGTCCCGAAGGCGACGGCTGGCGGGTGGAGAGCAGCGCCGGTTCTGCGTGGTATCCGGCATTGATCGTCGCCACGGGGCGTTTTGGCCGCCCCTATCAGCCGCCCATCCCCGGCCAGCAGACCTTCACCGGCGAGTTATTGCACGCCTGCGCCTACCGCGGGCCGGAACCGTTTCGCGGACGACGGGTGATAGTGGTCGGCAACGGGCCAAGCGGGGTGGACATTGCCACCGACCTGGGCGCTCATGCGGCCCGCCCTGTGCTGCTCAGCCAGCGTACCGGTGTGGTATTGCGCCCGCGCTATCCCTGGGGACTGCCCAAACACGCCTGGATGATGATCGCCGAGCGTTTGCCCGCGCCCCTGGGCCGCGCGTTGCTGGCGCGCATTGACCGCCTGAAGTTCGAGCATCTGGATCGGCTGGGCATCAAGGTGCCGCGCACCGAAGCCGAGAGCACCGCCGCGGGCGCGACGCGCGGCGCGGAGCTGATCCAGGCGGTCAGGGGTGGGCGGGTGCGCTGCGTGGACGCGCCAGCGCGTTTCGAGGGGCCAGACGTGGTCCTGAGCAACGGGGTGCGCGTTCGCGTGGACGTGGTGATCCTGGCGACCGGCTATCAACCGGCTCTGTTCAGCTTCCTCGACCTGGGCGAGGTGCCGACCAACCGCGATGGCTGGCCCCTGCGCGTGGACGAGCCGCCCGACGACGTGAGCGCGGGCGCACGGGAGGTGCTTGGCTGGCCGGGGCTGTATCTGGTAGGCACCTATTACCTGGGCAAGGGGGCGCTTTACAACTGCAACGTCGAGGCGGCAGCCGCCGTCACCGAGATTCAGCAGCGCCTGCGGCGGATGGGGCGATGGCCTGCCTAGCTCACCGGCCCTTCCAGCGTCTTCTTGGGCTGTTGCACATGATGGCGTGTGCTGGTGTGCTGCTCGATCTGATACAGCACCACCAGCAACGAGATGATCAGGATGCTCAGCGTGAGATCAGCCCGCGACGAGGCGGTCATTTCCTCTGGTTCGACGGCCAGCAGGATCAGCACGATCAGGCTCAGCCCGTGCAACACCTTGCCGACGAGCATGGGCAGCATTGTCCGCCGCACCGGGTAACGGATGAGCGCCAGGGGAACCATCACCCAGTCGTCGGGCAGGATGGTGAACGCGGCCAGGAAGACCAGCAGCGGGGCGGTGCGCGGGTGCGCAGCCAGAAAGTCCTGCAGGTGAGTCAGCAGCGGACTGGCAGCCAGTTGCGCCTCGTGTTGCGCGGCCAGATTGTGCGCCAGGGCGTAACTGATGATCTTCCCCACCCCAGCCCCCAGGCCCGTGACCACGCAGATCACCACCAGGCTGACAGGATCGCCGGTCGCCAGTGCCACCGTCACCGTGATAGCCGTGTAGGGCACGCTGATCAGGATGGCCAGGTTGGCCAGCACCGCTCCTGCGAAGACGCCCACCAGCCCGTAACTGGCGGCGGTGTCAATCAGGGCAATGGTGCGATCCTGGACGCGCTGCAAGAGGCCGTGCTGTGAGAGGTAGTACTGGATGCTCAGCAGCACGATCCCGATCAGAATGTACTTGATCTCCAGGCTTCGCCGGGACAACGCCTGTCGCATAGGCTCACCTGCCGATCTTAAGACTGCTTGTGGTCACGTGCCGCGGCGCTGCTGCAACCGCTCCAGGACGATGGCGCGTATCTGCGTCTGGATGGCCTCGCGCTCGGCCTCGCCGTTCAGGTGCACCCAGCGCGACGGCTCGGCAGCGATCAGCGTCAGGTATCCCTCGCGCACGCGCTGGTGAAAGGCCAGCGATTCGGCGTCCAGGCGATTCCACTCCGCCCCAGCCTGCGCGGCCTGTTGACGGCGGCGCAGACCCTCTTCCGCCGAAATGTCCAGGTAAAAAGTCAGGTCAGGCTGCAGGCCGCCCGTGGCGAATTGAAGGATGGTGCGCAGGGTGGGCAGGTCAAGCCCGCGCCCGTAGCCCTGATAGGCCAGCGTGCTGTCGGCGTAGCGATCGCACAGGACAATTTCTCCGGCGGCCAGGCGCGGCCCGATCTCCTGCGCCACCAATTGCGCCCGCGACGCGGCGTAGAGCAGAATCTCGGTGCGCGGGTGCATTTGCGCGTTGCGCAGATCGTGCAGCACCGCGCGAATCTGATCGCCGATGGGCGTCCCGCCCGGCTCGCGCGTGGCGAAGACAGGGTAGCCTGCTGCTCGCAGATAGTCGGCCAGCAGCGTGACCTGCGTGGTCTTGCCACTGCCATCCGGACCCTCAAAGGTGATGAACACGCGCTACCTCTCTCAGCGGATGTCTACGGTGAGCAACTCGCGCCGTGCCCGCTCAAACGACAGTCCCAGCAGACGATCCTGCACCCATACTAGCACATCTCCGCTGACCGGTCCTGGGCGCAGGGCAGTCAGGGTCAGGGTTACGGTCAGCTCGTCGCCGGCGAAGACCTGGCGGTCGAAGGTGTACTCTGTCCATTCGCCCAGCAACGGATAGTTGCGGATGCGCACGGTGCGGTAGGCGGGTTCCAGTCGTTCCAGCCGCACGGCGTCGCGCAGGGAGCCATCCAGCCCTACGCCGGTGATGCGCACCGTATCGAGCGACACATTTTCGATGGTCAGCGTGAGTTCGAACGATTCACCTGCCGTCACTTCGACACGGGCGGGCGTGAGCATGGTGCGTATCTGGTTCGGCTCGGCGGCCAGGGAGAGTAGCCCTGCCCCCGTCCCGCCACCGCACAGCGTCAGGGTCACCAGGACAAACACTATCCACCAGCACCCCCGCCGGCTAGCGGGAGTCACAGGGCGATCCGCACTCACCAGCACACTCCTCCGGGCACACAAATCGCCGGTCTGTCATGCCGACCGGCGATCGACCTGCGCATGAATTGTAACGAGCGCGCGCCAGATGCGCCAGCGACAGGCGAAGGGGAGTGTGCGTGCGACCGCAAATCAGTCCCCTCGCCCTGCGACGCAGTCGCGAGGGAGAGGGGTGCCGGGGTGAGGGGCAACAGAGTGCGGCAAACAGCCTGACACATTTTGCACGCACCCCAGACGTTGGACGTAAGGCCACACTGATGGTAATCTGACCTGTGTCGTTCTGGCTGTGGAAGGGTGTATCTGGCTCATGGTCGGTGCAGGGAGCAAACGCAAGAAATCACCGCGCTACGTAGCCGACTTCGTCACGGCGCTAAGTCCCGAAGCCTGCCGCGAACGACTGTTGCGCGCCAACGGCACATCCGTCAGCAGCAGCACACGCCTGACGCCGGTCCGGCAGCGCGTGCATGTCGAGCGCGATGGCAGTTTCGTCATCGAGCGGGCCTTTCCTGGCGCGCTGCACCCGATCTGTTTTCACGGCTGTCTCGATGCGCATGACAGCGGCGGCACCTGGGTGCACGGCGCGGTCACCAACGATGCCTACAATCAGGTGTTGTTGGAAGGGTTGCTGATCTTCCTGACGGCATTCCTGATCACCGCAGCGCTGTTCTTGCGCCTTGGGGTGCGGGCGTTCGTGGTGGCTCTGCCCCTGCTGCTGATCCTGCTGATCGTGGGGTCGGTGCGCTGGCGGACGCTGCAACGGGTCACCGAGGACGTGCCGCGCTGGTTGCGACAGCGCCTCTATCTGACGGCGGAGCAGGTGCGGCGCCGGGGCACGCTATGACCGGCTGGCGCTACGATCCGGCTGAGACGGGCGTGGTGCTTGACTTCGTCGCGGCGCTGCCTGTGGGCGAGTGCCTGCGGCGGCTGCGCGGCGAATCGCTGCGCTTTGCCGGGCAGCGGCTTTGCGTGCGTCAGACCGGGCAACGGCTGCTGGTCGAGGTGGGCTGGCAGCAACAGTGCGACGACGAGGAAGCCGGGCTATGGTTGTTGCGTTTCGATGGGATATTGGCACCGGTGAGCACAGGCACGCATGTCTACGGGCCGGTGGTGCGCAACGGCACGCTGGAGATGTTGTTGACCATCCCCGGCCTGATCACGGCGGTCTTCGCCGTACTGGGCATTGCCCTGGCCGTGCCCTTCGTGGCGGCGCTGTCGGTCATCTTGCTGGGGTTGTTCGCGGCCTACTACGTGACCTTTCAGAAGCTGATCAACCGACTGGCATACGATCTCGCTCGCTGGCTGACGGCCTGCCTGACTCAGACGTCTCAAAAGACGGGCGGGTCGCTGCCCTGAAAACTGCGGTGAGGTGATTCTCGATGACGATAGGCGATCGCGGACGGCGGTTGAAGTTCCTGAGCGTAGATTTTGTGACGGCGCTGAGCGTGGCCGAGTGTCAGGACTATCTGCGCCGCTACGCCGAGACGAGCGGGCAGCGCGTGCACCTGCAGGAAGATGGCAGCTTTGCCCTGCGACAGACGGTCGGGGCGGACGCGCCGGTGACCGTCGCCTTGTGGGGGACGCTGGAAGCTGTGCCGCGCGGCACCTGGGTGTGGGGCACAGTGATCGAGACAGGCGCGCGGCGGGCCGGTCGCTGGGTCTATCCGCTGGGTGTGCTCAGTTTGGGGCTGGTGGTGCTGACCCTGGAAGCGGTGCTGCGGGACGCGTGGACGCTCGCTGCTGTGTCGCTGCTACTGGTGATCGCCATTGGCCTGCTGGCCGCCCGCCTGTGGTGGCGACGACATCGGTACGCCATGCAGATGGTCAACTGGGTTTACGAGACGCTGTACGTCGCCCCGCCGCGCGAATGAACGCCCGGCAACGGGCATTGAATCGCACAGGGGCAGAGAACGCGGAGAACAGCACAGAGTTTCCCCGCATTCTCTGCGTCCCGGCGGTGAATGCTATTCTTTGGGGTGAGTTGCACCCCGCCCTGCGTAAAAGTAGCCGCGGTGTGCTGCATTGTGCTAGGCTTCTCAATAAAGTAGTTGAGTAGAAAGCGGTAAGTATCAGCCATGTTCCAGGCTCTTTTTCGCACGCGACGGCGTGCTCTCACCATCCTGATCATTGCGGCAGCTTTCCTCATCTGCGGGATCGCCTGGCTACGCTTCTTCACGGTGATAGCGGCCAGCCCGTCGCCGGTGCGTTTCGTGGAGTTTGTCACGGCGGACGGTGAGCGCGCGCCTTTCCGTCAGGAGTGCGCCGGTCCATCGTTCGTGGAAGCCGATTCGGTCTGGCGCTTCTGTGCCTACGACGAAGCCGCACCGGGGACAGAAACGCCCTGGGGGCTGGTGCGCTTCAACCTGGACGAAGGTCGGGCGGAGATGCTCTGGCCGCTGCCGGAGTCTGCTACGTCGCAGGTGCTGGCCCTGGCTGAATCGCCCGCCGGCGATCTGGTGGTGGCCTGGGGCGCGCCCGATCTCTCCGCGGTGTACCTGATCTTGCGGGCAGGGGGAGTGGTACCGCTGGGCCTGCCTGACAACGCGCCGACACAGCTCTTCGGCCTGGCCTGGGCGGGGGAGACATTGGAGATGGCCGCGCTGGGGGTGGATGAGACCGTCGCTATTTTCACCAACGAATCCGGCATCTGGACGGGTACACGGAGGGTGGGGTTGCCCGCTTCCTGCGCGGCAGAGGGGATGCTCTGCGCCTTGCAGATGGCGCACCGCACGCCGGAACGATGGCGCTTTGTCCTGGCGCAGGCTCCGGTTGAGGTGAACGATCCGACGACCGCACGGGTGCAGATATTACTCTTTGACGAAACGGGCGCGGTCGAGCCGGTGGACGAGATCGCGCTGAGCGACCTCGATCCGCTGCAGTACACTCTGGAGGACGGTCGGCTGGTGGCGCTGGGGGCATTGTTCGACCGGTCGCCCGGCAACGTGGTCAACTGGTCGTTGCGGGCCGCGCCGTTCGTGCTGCACGGTGGGACGTGGGAGCGCGTTGTTGCGCCGCAGATAGACGCCAGCTTCTACTATTCCGACTATGAGATCGAGGAAGGCGGGCTGCGCTGGATTCCGGGCCTGCGCTTCCCGTTGCGCGGCTGGCAGGTGGAAGAATGGGTGACACTGCGCTCGTCGGCTGAAGGCATCTTCCTGACCGATCTGCAGGGTCAGCGCAAGGGGCCGACGCTGACGCGCAGTACCGTGCTGGCTGAGGAGAGCGCAGCGGCGACCAGTGTGCTGCCCGCCAGCGACGGCGGCTACTGGGTGCTGGGGCCGTATGGCGCGTATGTCAAGGCCGACCGCTCGCTCTCCCGCGCCGATGACCTGACTCCGCCAGAACGCGTGCTGCGCTTTTTCGAGAACTTCGGGCGGCTAGAGAACGTCAGCCCCGCCTTCTACCAGACTCAGCGGGCGCTGAAACTTGCCGCCCTGCCGCTGGTGTTGCTGTCGTTGCCGACGGGTTACCTGGGCGTATTCTTCCTGCGACAGTCGCGCAAGGATCGGCAGACGTGGATCGTGGCCCTGGTCGAAGTCTCCGCCGTCTACCTCATCCTGGTGACGCTCTTCATCTGGTGGTTCTGGGAGCTGATGAATCATTTCTAGCGCTGCCGGGCGCGGGCGGTCGCCAGCCGATCGCCCGCGCCATAGATTAGAGTTCCCCAAGAAAAGCGGCGGCTGGAGGTGCGCTTTTGCTACAATCTCTACGGTCTTATCAACCGCAGTAGCAGACGATTCTGACTGAGACGCAAAGAGGGGTGGCATGTTTCGCACGCGTACGCGCAAAGTATTCCGCGACATCTGGTCGCGCAAAGTCCGCACGTTGTTGGTTTCGGCCAGCATCTTCATCGGCGTGTTCGGCGTGGTCACGCTGTTTTCCACCGGCGACATCCTGATCGGTCAACTGGAAAAGGACATTCAGCAGGATCGTCTGGCCATGATTCGCGTGGTGTTGACGGTGAGCAGCGGCGCAAACGTGGACAACGAGGCGGTTCTGGCCGAGCTGAGCACCGTCCCTGGCGTGACCGTCGTCGAAGGGCGCGCCGTCTACCCCTTGCTGTGGCGACTACCCGGCGAAGAGCGTTTCCGCGACGGCACTCTGGCGGCGTACTGGCGGCCTTTCGACCAGGTGACGCTGGAACCGCCGCGCCTGGTGGAGGGAGAATATCCTGTCGCCGGGCAGAAGCAGATCGCCATCGAGCGGCGCATGGCCGAACGTTGGGGACTGGAAGTGGGCGACGCGATCGAGGTGCGTCTGCTCAGTGCTCGCCAGGGCGAGCAGATCGTGACCGCGACCTATACGGTTTCCGGCTTGCTGTTCCAGCCCTACGGCGAGCAGGCCGGGCCAGGACAGGCAGATGTAGATACGCTGGCCTTCGCCGCCTATGACGACGCCAAAGTCATCGCCGGTTTCACCGGTTTCAGTCACGTATACGCCCGCTTCATTGACTATCCCACCGCCGAAGCGGAGTCGGTCAACTTCCAGGCGGCCATCGCCCAACGCACGCCCTACGTGCCCGCCTTCACTGTGCTGGAAGACCCGGCTTCCAGTTCGCTGATCGAAAGCACGCGCACCACCAACCGCATCCTGGTCATCCTGGCGCTGGTGGCGCTGGTGGTCTCCGGCTTCCTGGTCGTGAACGTGATCAACGCCACGGTGGGCGAGCAGCGCCGGCAAATTGGCGTGATGAAGTCGCTGGGCGCTTCGCGCCTGGACAATTTCCTGATCTACGCGGGCATCGCCCTTAGCTACGGCCTGATTGGCGTCATCCCTGGCGTGTTGCTGGGCATCCCCGGCGGATACTTCGCCGCACAGGGGTTGGCCGCGCAGAGCAACACCATCATCGAGGAATTCACTATCTCGCCGCGCGGCATCATCGTGGGCATCATCGTCGGGCTGGCCGTGCCGCTACTGGCCGCGATAATTCCGGTCTACAACGGCACACGCGTCACCATTCTGGAGGCAATGACCGATCTCGGCATCGAGTCGGGCTATGGGCGGGGCCTGTTGGCCCGACTGATCCAGCGCCTGCCCCTGCCGATCACGCTGCGGCAGGCGGTACATAACGTCAATCAGAAGAAGTTCCGCCTGGCCCTCACCGGCACCACCCTGACGGTGGCCGTGGGCGCGTTCATGGGCATCTTCGCCGTGTTCTCGTCGCTGGGGACGGTCGTCGAGGATGTTTTCAGCGCGTTTGGGAGTCAGCTCGCCATTGACCCGAACGAGGGGCAGCGCTTCGAGGTCATCCGCGACCTGGTGCAGGCGGATGCATTCCAGGCGCGCCTGGCGGAGAAGGGCCTGCCCGCCATCCGTGCCATCAACCCCGGCGCGAGCCTGGCTATTGAGATCGAAGGCTACAACCCGCCGCCCATCAATGCCGGGCCACCCGGTATCTTCGCCTTTGGGCTGGATACCAGCAATCCGGAACTGTTCTCCTTCACGCTGAAGGAGGGTACCGACTGGACGCAAGACCCGCAGGCCGAGGGCGTGATCGTCTCGTCGCGCATCGCCGACCTGCTGGGCAAAGGAGTGGGCGACGCGATCGTGATCATCGCCGGTGGCAATCGGGCGCAATTCCCCATCATCGGCGTCGCCAGCTATCCCTTCGACACGGTGTGGATGGAGTGGCAGACGCTGGCTCGCCTGGGCGGGCTGGTGCTGGACGCGCCCACGCCGCATTCTTACGCCATGGGCACGACCTTCGTGACGGTGCAGGGGTACGCGGGGTCGTTCGATGGGCAGACAGGCATCCTGGGCATGACCACCACGCCCGACGACGAGATGAGCCGCCTGCTGAGCCTGGTAGACGGGCGGCTGTACACGCCCGGACAGAACGAGATCATCATCAGCCAGGAACTGGCGCAGGCGGGTGGTTACGCCGTGGGTGACGTGCTCACGCTCTCCATCGGTGAGCGCAGCGGGCAGTACACGGTAGCGGGCATCTTCGAGCTCCCCGCCCAACTCGACGACAACCCCGAACACCCGCGCGATGTGATCGGCATGTTCTGGCAGGACCTGGCCGCGCTGGAAGGGCGCGACTTTCGCGGTGAGGTCTTCCCCAACTCGATCAGCGTAATTCTGGCGGGCGATCCATCGGCGGCACAGGTGGATGCGGTGATCGAGGAGATCAACGATGTGTTGCTGGCCAACGGCATCACCGCCAACTACACCAACTGGGTGGAGTTTCAGCAGACGATCACGCGCTTCATCCTGGTCTTCAACATCATTCTCTATCTGGCTGCGGCATTGATCGCCGCCGTGGGCGCGATTGGCTTGCTGACCAGCCTCTCGATGAGCGTCTACGAGCGCCAGAAGGAGATCGGCGTGATGCGCTCGGTGGGCGCGACCTCGCAGACGGTGGCGGTGCAATTCCTGGTGGAAGGGATCACGGTGGGCATCGTGGCCTGGGCCTTCGGTATTCCTCTGGGCTATCTGATCAGCCGCGGGCTGATCGCGGCGCTGCCCTTCGAGGCGTTCGGCATTGGCTTCCCGCTGCACACTGTGGTGATCGGGCTGGTGGGGATGCTGGTGGTGGTGACCATTGCCAGCCTGTGGCCGTCGCTGGCTGCCGCCCGCAAGACTGTCTCCGACATCTTGCGCTACCAGTGAATCGGGGTCACACTGAGGGTGTAGAGCATACGACGCCAGGTCGGGCGGGTTCCTGGAGGCTGTCAGGGACTTTTGCGCAGTATTTTCCCCTCACCCTTGCGACTGCGTCGCGGGGCGAGGGGACTTGCTATTTCTCGCATAAGTGCTTCCCTTCTCCCGCAGCGCGGGAGAAGGGGTTGGGGTTGAGGGAGAAAAAGTGCATGACACGCTCTAGATGGGAACAGAGGCCAACGGGTGACAAGAAAAACGCCTGACGCGCTTCAGACTCGTGACTCCAGCCTCATGACGTTCAACGCCATCCCCGAACGCATTGCCCCGCCGATCGCTCGCGCTCAGTGGCGGCGATTGCTGGTCTACGTGCGTCCTTACACCGGACTGCTGGCCCTGGCGTTGCTGGCGCGGATGGTGGCGTCGGGCGTTTTCCTGGCGCTGCCGACGGTCATTCAGCGCATCATTGATTCGGCGCTGCAGACCGGCGATCTGAACCGTCTCAACCAGCACATCCTGTTGATGGTGGGGCTGTTCGGGCTGATCGCCGTCGCCTCGATGGTGGGCAACTACTTCACCAACTACGCGGGCGAACAGGTCGTCAACGATCTGCGGCGAAAACTCTACGCGCACCTGCAGACGCTGTCGCTGCGCTTCTTCGCCACGCAACGCAGCGGCAACCTGGTCAGCCGCCTGACGGCGGATGTGGCCACCATTCGCCGGATGCTCACTACCGACCTGGTGCGGCTGATGCGGCACGTGCTCACCATCGGGGGTGGGATCGCGGTCATGGTTGCTCTCAACTGGCGGCTGACGCTGTTCATCGTCGTCAGCACGCCGTTGATCGTGCTGATCGCGCTGGCAATCAGCCGACTGGCGCGGCGCGGAGGTCGCCGCGTGCAGGACGAGATGGCCGAGACCGCCGCCATTGCCGCCGAGACCTTCCAGAACATGCGCAGTGTCAAGAGCTTCGGGCGCGAAGATTACGAGACGCAGCGCTACGGCGTGGCGCTACAACGGGTACTGGCGGCGGCCCTGCGTCAGGCGCGCGTCCATGCCCTGCTCAATCCGCTGGTGGACTTCCTGTTCCTGATCACGGTGGCGCTGATTCTGTGGTATGGCGGG
>DAOTZZ010000110.1:0-7129 GCA_034433965.1 Anaerolineae bacterium | reverse complement strand
GCAGCTTTCATGGTTTCTCCTCGTGAGGTGCTTTGGGTAATGGGACAGTGAGATTGATCGGAGTCCGGCGAACTCTGAGGAGTCGGAACGGACGGCGTTCGCGAGTTGACTGGCGCATCTGCCAGGTCTGCGCCAGATTCCACAGGGCAAAGCCGATCAGCGAGACGGCATAGGTGGCGAAGTAGGCGATCAGTGCGGGCGCGTGTTGCACAGCCACCAGCAACCCGCCCAGCGCGTACAGCCCCAGCGCCAGCTCGCCCAGGGTGACGCGGTCGGCGGGCAGGGCGTAACGGCTGCGCTCCCAGCCATGGCCCTTGCCAGCCAGGTTGAACTTGGGCGTGCGGCGGAATTCCCGCGCCGCGCGCGTCCTCAACAAAGCATCCAGCACGCCCAGCGTGTTGTTGAGCACCAGCGCGCTGGCGATCATCCCTTGCAGGGGCATGACCAGCAGGCGGCGGGGCCAGTCGTTGTAGAGCGCGCGCTGACTGAGGATCATCATCAGCGGCGGGATGATGCCCACGACGCTCAGAACACCCAGAACAGGCAAACGTGTCAGCGCTCCGCTGGCAGCCAGCGGCGGTGTGAGCAGCAACATCAGCAGGATCAGCGGCTGCACGGCGTACTGTCCCAGGTGCATCAGCCCCATGACCCGTTGCCAGGGCGCGTAGCGTTGCGCCTTGAGCAAGGGGATGGCGTGGCGCAGCAGGTTTTGTGTCATGCCGGTGGCCCAGCGACGCTGCTGTACCTTATACGCCTGCACCTGGGGCGTCAATTCCCCTGGCACGGCGACCTGCGGCAGATAGCAGAAACGCCACCCGCGCAGCAAGGCCCGGTAGGACAGATCGAGGTCTTCGGTGAGCGTGTCCGCCGACCAGCCACCCGCGTCCCGCAGAGCAGCCACGCGCCACACTCCCCCCGACCCATTCATGGACATGGGCAGCCCGCCCCGACTGCGGGCGATTTGCTCGATGACGAAGTGCCCGTCGGTGGTCAGGGCCTGGGCACGGGTGAGGGGGGTGGCGCAGGCGTTGAGGTGATCCCACCGCGTCTGCACCAGGGCCAGGCGCTCGTCGGCGCAGAAATAAGGCAACGTCCGGCGCAGAAAGTCGCGCGGGGGGACGAAATCGGCGTCGAAGATGGCGACGAAGGGCGTGCGCACGTGTTGCAATCCCCAGGCCAGTGCCCCCGCCTTGTAGCCCGTGCGGGCCGGACGGCGCAGCAAAGTCATGGAAGGAGCGTCACGCTCTCCCCATTCGGCTATAGCCCGCTGCAATTCGTGTGTGGTGTCGTCGGTTGAATCGTCAATGATCTGAATATGCAGGCGGTCATGCGGGTAATCCAGGCGGGCACAGGCGGCGATCAGGCGGGCGACGACGTGCGCTTCGTTGTAGATCGGCAACTGCACTGTGACGGCGGGCAGGTCGTCGTCGCTCACAGCGGGCAGAGGCGCTTCATCGTGACGGGTGCGCAGGTACAGCGCGATCAACACACCGAAGCTGCCGACGAACACCGCCAGCAGCCCCGCCGCCAGGATATAGAGCGCTGTTGCCAGTTCCAACAACACCTGGAGCATTACTGCTTCCTCAGTGGTCTCAGGAAAGCTCCACGAATCCGCCGATTTTATCTCACCCCCACTTGGCGCTATCACGCCTCGTTGCCCCCTCTACATGCCTCGAGAGAGGGCGAGCCGAGCGAAGCGAGGCTGGGGGTGAGGTAAACCGGGGCAGAAACAAACCGCCCTTACCTGATAATTGATTCTGCTGCCAGTGCCTGGCCGGGCGGCTGATTCATACCCCGCGCGGCCCGGTTTGACAAGCCGCCAAGTCTGCGAGTCTGCGAGACCGGCATTCCCGCCCATGCCGTCCGACGAATTCTGTGCTATCCTTGGGCCTCAATACGCGAGACGGGCGTGTTCACGGGCAAAATCCGGATCGGGTGGGGGCCGGTTATTGGAGGAAAGCGCTGTGACCCGTGTGCTGGTCATCGAGGACGAGGAATATCTATGCGACAACATCGCTTCCATTCTGGAATTCGAAGGGTTTGAACCGATCACCGCTACCGACGGGCTGCAAGGGATCACCCTGGCCCGCCGGCACCTGCCCGATTTGATCATCTGTGACATCATGATGCCGGGCATAGACGGGTACGAAGTCCTGCAAACCCTGCGCAGCGATCCGGCGACCAGCACCATCCCCTTCATCTTCCTGACAGCAAGGGTTGGCCGTGAACAGGTACGTCAGGGCATGGTCCTGGGCGCGGATGATTACCTGACCAAACCTTTCAATCCGGACGAATTGACGGCTAGCGTGCGGGCACGCCTGGAGCGTCAGCGCCGTTTCGAAGAAGAGACGCGCGCGGCTATGCAGGAAATTCAGCTTGGCATCACGCTGGCGCTGCCTCCTGAACTCGATGCGCCGCTCAACAACGTGTTGGGCACTGCCGGGCGGCTCATTGACCGGGCCGCGGAGTTGACGCCGCAGGATATTGAAGCGGCTTCCCTGACCATTCTCGACGCCGCGCGGCATCTGCACCGCAAGACCGAGAACTACCTGCTGTTCGCGCAGCTTGAAATTTTGCGTTTCGACCCCGCCCGTGTGATCCTGCTGCGCAAGAACACGCTGCAGGCCCCCGGCGCTGTGATCGAAAACGTAGCGCGACAGATCGCCGCACAACAGGGCCGCGAAGCCGATCTGTCGCTGGAGACGCACGATACCCCTGTGCAGGTGACTCAGGACAACCTGCGCAAAATCGTCGAGGAGTTGCTGGACAATGCGCTGAGCTTCTCTCCTCCTGGAATGCCGGTGCGGGTGTACACTCGCGCCGAGGCGGACGGGTACGTCCTGTACGTCGAAGATCGCGGCCCAGGCATACCCGCTGAGGTGATCGAGCGGCTGCGCACTCCGGTCGGTTTCCGCGCCAGGCTGGCGTCGTTGCGGCAGCACCCCGGCCTGGGGCTGGTGGTGGTGCAATACCTGGTTGACGCGCACGGCGGATACCTGGCTATTGAAAGTTCGCCTGGTGGAGGGACGCGCATCCGCGTGACCTTGCCGTTGGCCAACACTGAGGCAGCATAGTCTTTACTTGTTCTGGGCGCGATGAACACGATCCCGTATCAACGGATCAGGTCCCTGGTCGCTTTGTTCGATCAGCTTCCGGCTGGCGTATTTGTGGCCACGCTGGAAGGGAGAATCCAGTACGCCAATCGCTATTTCCTGGAACATTGCGCCTGGGCGTGCGGACGACAGGGGGCAGGTTCTGAGGCTGAGGCGGGAGTGCTCTATCTGCGCGAGGACTTTGCGGAAGGGAATCGGCGGGCAGCCGCTGAAGGCACGCTGTCCAAAGTTCACTACATCGAAGCTCCGGCAGGCGAGCGGCGCGCCTTCGAGGTGCATCGCTTCGCTGTCTGTCTTGAGGGAGAGGACGAAACCCTGGTGGGTGGTGTTGCTCTGGACGTTACGGCGCGGATGCAGGAAGAACAGCACCGCCGGATGCTCGCTCATGCCCTGGAGCACAGCCCGGCGATGGTGTTCATCACCGATGCCGAGGGGCATCTGCAGTACGTCAACCGTAAGTTCGCCGACCTGACCGGCTATACGCTGGAGGAGACGCTGGGACGGCTGCCGCGCTCGCTTGATCCCGCTTGCCTGACGCCTGAAGAGTATCACGAGCGCTGGGGGGCGATCCGCGCGGGCCGCGAATGGCAGGGCGAATTCCTGAATTACAAGAAAAGCGGCGAACCCTACTGGGAGCTGGTGCAGATCACGCCCATTCGCGATGAGCAGGGTACGCTGACCAATATTGTGCTGGTCAAGCAGGACATCACGCAGCGCAAACTGGCTGAACTGGCCGAACGGCAGCAGCGCGAACGGGCCGAGGCACTCAGCGAGACGGCGGCGTTGCTCACCCGCACGCTCGATCTGGAGCGCATCTTCGACCATATCCTGGTGCAGGCGGCGCGGCTGGTGCCCTATGATGCCGGGCGTCTGGGCGTCATTCACGATGGGGTGCAACACATTGTGCGCACGCAGGGATATGGCCCCTATAGAGGTGATCGGGCTGTAAAGACTGTGGCGCTGCCGGTCGAGGAGATACCTACCTTGCAGGCTATGGTGAGCACTCATCAGCCGGTGATCATCCCCGACATATACGCCGATCCCAACTGGATACCCCTGGCCGAGCCGAAGTCACTGCGGGCCTACCTGGGGGTGCCGCTGGTAGTCCATGACGAGGTGTTGGGCGTCCTGGCCTTGCTGAGTGAGACGCCCGGTTTCTTCACCCAGGAACATGCCCGCCTGTTGCAAGCGCTGGCCGACCAGGCGGCGCAGGCGCTGCAGAACGCGCAACTTTATCAGGCAGTGCGCGACTATGCCGCCGTCCTGGAAGACCGCGTGGCCGAGCGCACCGAAGCCCTGCGCCTGAGCGAGGAGCGGGCGCGTGCGCAGTACAAGGCGGTGCCAGTGCCTACCTTTGTCGTGCAGCGCCGCCCGGACGGAGAATTCATCCTGGTAGACTACAACGACGCGGCATTTGAGTTCACGGACGGCAGTGTGGCAAAGTGGGTGGGACAGGCGGCGTCGGTGTTTCACCAGGAACGACCAGACTTCCTTGAGATGGCTCGCGAGTGCTTCGAGCAACGTACCACGCTTCAGCGTGAGGGTTATTATACGGTCAAAGAGACTGGACGCCGCCATTACCTGCAGATCACCGTGTCTTTTGTCCCCCCTGATCTGCTGCTGATTCACAGTGTTGATCTCACCGACCGCAAACGTTATGAAGAGACATTGCAGGCTGCCCTGGAGCGCGAGAAGTACCTGGGCGAGCTGCGCTCCCGCCTGGTGACGACCATTTCGCACGAGTTCCGCACGCCGCTGTCCATCATCCTCAGCAGCGCCGATATCCTGGAGCGCTACGCCGAGAAGCTGACAGACGAGGATCGCAGCAGACGCTTTGCGCACATCCGCGAGGCTATCAGGCGCATCACACACCTGCTCGACGATGTGCTGGAACTGAGCGCCATACAGAGCGCGGAGACGGTGATTACACCGGAACCGATAGACCTGGCCGTGTTGTGTGAGCAGGTCATCGCGCAGGCAGGGGGGACCAGGGGGGACGAGGTACGTGTCCGCCTGGAAGTGAAGACTTGTCCGGGCCTGGTGCTGCTGGACCACCATCTGGTGAGACAGATTCTGCATCACCTGATCTCTAATGCTGTTAAGTTCTCACACGCTGGCGGAGAAGTGACCGTACGGCTGAGTTGCCAGGAAGAGCGTATCACCATCGAAGTGCAGGATCAGGGCATCGGTATTCCGGTCGCCGACCGCAGTCAAGTGTTCGATGGCTTCTTCCGCGGTAGCAACGTCGGGCACACGACCGGCACAGGCCTGGGCCTGACCATTGCGCGGCAGGCCGTGGAACTCTGCGGCGGGACGATTGGCTTCCAGACCGAAGAAGGGCGAGGCACGACCTTCACCGTCAGGCTGCCCTACGTGCCCGCGCCGGATGTAACCAGGGGAGAAGACTGATGCGCTTCGCCACTTTGCGCGCTCTGGTCAGCCATCCGCTGCTGCGTTGGGCACTGGCAGTGACCTGGACGATCCTGGTGTGCCTGCTGATGTTGTTGCCCGGCGAGGATTCCGTCGCCGAAGATACGTCCGGCTTCTTTGGCGGCACTGACCTCACCGATGCCGCCGGACATGTGTTGCTGTTCGGCGGACTGACCTTGTTCTGGTATGCTGCTCTGGTCTGTCATAGGACGCCTGCCGAGGCGTTGCACCTGGCGCTGGCCCTGGCGGCAGGGCTGGGGTTGCTGCTCGAAGCCGGGCAAAGCCTGGTACCCGAACGCGGCGTATCGCTGCTGGACTTTTCGGCCAATGCAGTGGGCGTGTGCGCGGCGGCCTATCTCCTGCACACGGCGTTGGGACGCCATTTGCTCTCCCCGCGCTGAACTGCGCCTGCCTGATAGCACCCTGATGATCAAATTCGCACAAAAACCAGCTTGAGGATGTGCAAAAAAGCCTGTCGGGTGCTTGACTTTGCATGGGACTGGCCTCATAATGTAATTTAGTTGGTTGGAACAACAAACAAACTGATTCGGACAGAGGCCGACCTATTCGGCGCTGGCGCAAGTTTAACAGAAAAAGCGCTTTTGCTTTTACAGGACACTAGAGCGTTATGACATTCCGCTCTCGCTTGCGAACGGGAGATCAGGCGCTGGTTCGCGAGATTAACCTCTCGGTGATCATGCGCCGCCTGCTCGAACACGCCTCGCTTTCGCGCGCCTCGCTGGCCGAAGTCACCGGCCTCAACAAATCTACTGTCTCCAGCCTGGTCCACGAGCTGATCGAAATGGGCTTCGTCCACGAAGTTGGACAGACTTCCAGTGGCGTGGGCCGGCCCTCGACATTGCTGGAATTGAATCCCCGCGCAGGCTACATCGTCAGTTGCGAACTGGGAGTGGACTTCATCTCCGTGATCTGCGCCAACTTCAGCGGAGAAGTTTTCTGGCGGGTCAAGGAGAATACGGCGGGCAGCCAGGGCCAGGGCGCGATCATCGAGCGTACCCTGGCCTTGTTGCGTCAGGCGGTGTGGGCGGGGAGCAACGATTGTGTGGGCTGTGACCGGTTGCTGGGGATTGCCATGGGTGTGCCGGGACTGGTCGAGCAGGCGACCGGCACGTTGCTCTTCGCGCCGAATCTCAAGTGGCAGGACGTGCCCGTGCAGGCCATTCTGGCCGAGCATTTCCCTGGCGTGCCGCTCTTCGTGGACAACGAAGCGAACATGGCCGCGCTGGGCGAATATCTCTTCGGCGCGGCGCGGGGAGCTAACGAGGTGTTGTATCTGAGCGCCGGGGTGGGCGTGGGCGGCGCGGTGGTGCGCAATGGTCAACTGGTGCGCGGCACGACGGGGTTCGCCGCCGAGTTCGGCCATATGACGCTCGACCCGGACGGCCTGCCCTGCAATTGCGGCAACCGGGGATGCTGGGAAACGCTGGTCAGTCAGTCGGCGGTCTTCCGGCTGATACGCGCGGCGATTGCCGGGGGCAAGTCCAGCAGGCTGGTGCTGATGACCGGCGGTGACCTGGAGCGTCTGTCCATTCCGCTGGTGGTGGTGGCGGCGCAGCAGGGCGATG
>DAOTZZ010000109.1:0-5914 GCA_034433965.1 Anaerolineae bacterium | reverse complement strand
TCAGGAAAGGTCGTGCAGCGTTCGCACGCCACGATCGCGGTGTCCGGCGTTCATTCTCTGCCGCCGTTCAGGTTGATCACCATCAACCGCAGTTCAGTCATCTCCTCGATGGCATAGCGCGGCCCTTCGCGCCCGATGCCCGATCCCTTGACACCACCATAGGGCATATGGTCTACGCGGAAAGTCGAGACATCGTTGATCTGCAGCCCTCCGACCTCGATCTGTTCGAAGGCACGCATGATACGGTTGACGTTTTGAGTGAACACGCCCGCCTGCAAGCCATAGTCGGTGTCGTTGGCCAGGGCGATAGCCTGATCGAAGTCGTCGTAGGGGGTGACAGTGATCACCGGCGCGAAGATTTCCTGGCGGTTGACGCGCATGGCGGGAGTCGTGTTGCCCAGCACAGTGGGATAGAACAGCGCGCCTTCGTATCGGCCCCCCAGCAATACCTGCGCCCCGGCAGCGACTGCTTCTTGCACCATGGCGAACGCTTCGGCGGCAGCGCGCGCGTCAATCATCGGCCCTACGTCCACATCCGGATCGCGCGGATCGCCCACTTTCAGGCGGCTGATGCGGTCGAGCAGCTTCTCCAGCGTCTCCTGGTAGACAGGGCGGTGAATCAGCACGCGCTGTACCGCAATGCAATTCTGCCCGGCGTTGGTGAAGCCCCCCACTGCAATACGGCTCACCGCATAGTCAAGGTGTGCGTCTTCGTGCACAATGGCTGCGGCATTGCCGCCCAGTTCCAGGCCCACGCGCTTGCGCCCGGCGATCTCCTTGAGATGCCAGCCCACCGACGAACTGCCCGTGAAGCTGAGAAACTTGATGCGCGGATCGCGCACCAGCGTTTCGGCCAGCGCGCCGGGGCACACCAGGTAGCTGAGCGCCTCTGGCGGAAAACCAGCTTCCAGCGTCATCTCGACCAGCAGCCGTCCGGAGAGCGGTGTATTGCTGGCCGGTTTGAGGATGACCGAATTGCCCGCAGCAATGGCCGGAGCCAGTTTGTGGCAGGCCAGGTTCAGCGGGTAATTGAAGGGAGTGATGCCCAACACCGGCCCCAACGGCAGGCGGCGGGCGAAGCCGTGACGGTTCTCTCCGGTTTCTGTCCAATCTATGGGCACGATCTCGCCGGTGATACGCTTGGCTTCCTCGGCGGCAGCGCGCACCGTCTCTTTGGCCCGCGCCACCTCGCCCCGTGCCACGTTCTGCGTCTTGCCACCTTCGAGCGTCAGCGCCAGCACCAGTTCGTCGCTGCGGCGCTCCATCTGCTCCAGCAAACTGAGCAGAATGCGCGAGCGGGCGTAGGCAGGCAACCGGCGCGTGATGGCGAAGCCACGCTCTGCCGCAGCAACTGCATCTTCCAGGTCGCGCGGGCCAGCCTGGTAGACCCGCGCGACAACTTCGCCCGTGTAGGGGAAGCGCACCTCAGCGATCCGCTCACTGGTGCGCCACTCTCCGCCGACCAGGAAAGGATAGGGGCCGGTCATGGCGTCACCTCACGTCTGCGAAGGGATTTCGCCGGGCTTCAGCGATTCGATGCCGCGCCCCTGCAACTGTCGCATCATGGCGTAATTGGTCATGTCCAGGTGAATGGGCGTCAGGGACACATAACCGTTATGCGTGGCCCACAGATCGGTGCCCTCTTCGGTCATGTTGCCGCTGGGCGCTTCGCCACCGATCCAGTAGTAGGGCCGCCCGTATGGGTCAGTACGGGTGATCAGGGTGTCGTTGTAGGTGCGCAGACCCTGGCGTACCACCTTGAAGCCTTTGATCTGTTCCAGGGGCAGCGCGGGCACGTTGACGTTCAGCAGTGTCAACGAGGGCAGATCGCGGTACAGGCCCAGCGCGACAATCTGCCGGGCAATGGCCGCCGCCGCGCTGTAGTCCGCATTCTCAGAATGATCCACCAGCGAGAAAGCAATAGCCGGTTTGTGCCAGATCACCGCTTCGAAGGCCGCCGAGACCGTGCCGCTGTAGGTCAGGTCCTGGCCCATGTTCGCGCCGCGATTGATGCCCGACACCACCAGATCGATCGGGTCTTTGACGAAGCCCAGCAATGCCACCGCTACCGAGTCCGACGGCGTTTCTGAGGTGGCATAGGCGCGCACGCCTTCGACGGGGAACGGCACCGAGTCAATGCGCAGCGGCTTGTGCATGGTCTTGCGGTGACCGATGGCGCTGCGGTTCTCCTTGGGAGCGATCACCGTCACCTGCCCAAAGGGCAGCATGGCCGCGGCCAGGGCCGCAATGCCTGGCGCGTAGATCCCGTCGTCGTTGGAAACCAGGATGTGCATGGGATACCGCTTTCCGTTCAGTCCTCCAGCAGGGCCGCTTCAACACGACGCACCCGCAGAGGCAACAGCACCGGTCCGTGCCGGTGCACGTCCACATACAGGCCAGAGCCGTACAGGTCAGTACCGGGGATGCGCAGCGCCGCCGCGCGATCCAGCGTCACCAGGGAGTCAATGTTGGCGATGGTCAGCCACAGGTTGATCACGTAATCGCCCGCGGCGAGCAACCGATCGATGGCCGGGCATTCCATCTCGAAGCGGTTGAGACCCGGCTCCATATCGAAAATGAAGTTGGTCAGCCGCTCGTCCAGGTAGGCCACGCGCGCGCCCATGTTGGTCAGCAACTCGATGCCAAAGCCCACACGCGGCATGGCCTGTCGGGCCAGCACCTCCAGGCTCAGGTGCAGGTCGTGCGCGCCATCATTGCCGGGCAACAATGCCAGCCGCACCCCGTTGAAACCGATTCCGTGATGCTCGTTCATCACTGGAAAGACCACCCCCGTCCCTTCCTGGACAGTGTCGGCCAGATAAGCCTGGATCACCTCCGCCGTCGGGCCAATCCGCTGCAAATGGCCGCGCTCCAGCCACAGCGCCGAGTGACACAGCTGCCGCACCGCGTCCATGTTGTGACTGACGAAGAGCACCGTGCGCCCTTCCCCGGCCACGTCGCCCATTTTGCCCAGGCACTTCTTTTGGAATTCGGCGTCGCCGACGGCCAACACCTCGTCCACCAGCAGAATCTCCGGATCGAGATGTGCGGCCACTGAGAACCCCAGCCGCAGATACATGCCGCTGGAATAGCGCTTGACCGGCGTATCAATGAAGCGCTCCACGCCGGCAAACTCGACGATCTCGTCGAACTTGCGATCGATCTCCTCGCGGCGCATGCCCAGCACCGCCCCGCTGAGATAGATGTTCTCGCGACCGGTCAGCTCGCCATGAAAGCCGGTGCCCACTTCCAGCAACGACCCGACGCGTCCGCGAATGCGCGCATAGCCCTCATCGGGCATGCTAATGCGTGTCAGCACCTTCAGCAGCGTGCTCTTGCCCGCGCCGTTGCGCCCGATCACGCCCAGCACCTCGCCCCGCCGCACCGTGAACGACACATCGCGCAGCGCCCAGATGACGTTTTCAGTCTTGGGCGAGCGCCGCGCCCCGTTGCCCAGCGAGCGCAAGGTGCGCGCCTGACGCCGCAGCAGCGATCCCAGACTGTCGCGCAGCGTGCGGTTGCGATCAATGATCCCGCCGATGCGATACTTCTTGCCCAGTCCGACCGCCTCGATGGCCAGATCGGAGTTCATGGTTCCCGCGATCACTGGCTTTGCCCCCTACAAGGTATCCGCGAATTGCGGTTCCATGCGCCGGAAGAAGTACGCGCCGGATACCAGCAAAATTAGCGATGTGACCAGCGAGAGCACGAACATCGAAAGGCGCGGTTCGGATTGCCCCAGCAGCGACCAGCGGAAGCCCTCGACCACGCTGACCATCGGGTTAAGGCCGTAGAGCGTGCGCCAGGGTTCTTCCAGCAGGCTGGACGGGTACACGACCGGCGTAGCGTACATCCAGAACTGCGTCAGGAAGGGCACGATATAGCGGATATCGCGGTAGAGCGCGTTGAGCGCTGCCAGCCACAGCCCCACCCCCAGCGCGGTCACCAACGCCAGCAGCGAGGAAATGGGCAGCCAGATCACCGAGGCCAGGGTGGGAAACAGACCATAGTAGATCATCATGGCGATCAGCACCAGGAATGCCAGCAGAAAGTCCGGCAGACCGCCCACCACTGCCGAGACAGGCGTGATCAAGCGGGGGAAGTACACGCGCTTGACCAGGTTGGCGTCGCGCACCAGGCTGTTCGCGCCGTTGGCCAGGCCTGCGGCGAAGAACGTCCACGGCAACAGGCCCGCGTAGCTGAAAATGGGATACGGGATGCCGTCCGAAGGAATTTTCGCCAGCCGCCCAAAGAAGATACTGAAGACGATCATGGTGAAGACGGGCTGCAGGATGGCCCAGGACGCGCCCAGCAGCGTCTGCTTATAGCGCACCTTGATGTCGCGCCAGATGAAGAAGAACAACAGTTCGCGGTAGCGCCACATCTCGCGCAGATCGAGCGCAATCCAGCCGCGCAAAGGCTGAATGAGCGTGATCTGCTCACTGGGCGCTGCCTTCAACCTGCCCGTCAACCCGTAACCGCTCACGTTTCGCTACTCTCTTGCTGGACTTCGGATCAGCAGCCTGCACCGGTGCTGCTCTCTCATGTATCGGCTGCGGCTATTGTAACCCGCGCCCTTTCGCTGTCAACCGCGATGAATGGCGCGGGTGCACGGGAAGGAAAGAACAACCAGACTCTGTGTTCTTCTCTGTGTCTCTGCAACCTCTGTGGTTCAACGTGCTAAGTGGGACTGGTCAAGCGAGCGGGGAGTCTATAGAATGAGAGAATACGGCGGTTGGAGACTGACAAGACCGCCGCACATCTGTAGAAGACCTGAGGGCTTGATGAGAATTCACTATCTGCTCGACGACAGCGCAGCGCGCCTTCCCCTGGCTATCCGCAGCAGCGAGGGTCTGTGGGATCGCGCTGCCGAGCTGCGTAGCTCCCCTGGGGTACAACTGGTCGAACTGACCACCCAACACCTGCTGGGCACCGGCGTCAGCCTGGTGGACGAACTGGCGCACTACTTCGATCATGGCGCGCCCAGCGATTCCGACCCCTACCGCCTAGCTGATTGTTTCGCAGAGCGCACGGCGCTCGAAGACCTGCTGCGCGACGTGCGCGAGGCGCGGCCTGATCTGGTAACCCTGCACGAAGTCACCGAGCTGTTTCCGCTCGACTTCGCCTGCGACCTGCACTTCACGCTGGCGCTAACCGTGGTCGGCTATCCGGCCTTCGGTTATGTGCGCACCTACGCCGATTCCGAGGGCGAGTCCTTCTATGGGCTGGTGGTGAATCTGGCGCAGGCGCGCCCTCATATCGAAGGGTTGATCGGATATTTCTCGCTGGAAGTGCTCATCAATACCATCCGACACGGCTTCTTCAATCACGAGGGCTTCCTGCTGGCTTACGGTGTGTACTGCGCACAGATCGGGCGCACGCCAGAACGTCCCCTGGAACGCGCCAGAGACGAACTGATGAGCCGCGGCATTGCCTGGTACCTCAGCTACCGGCACGACTTCGCCTTCTACGACCAGGTGTTGGGCCTGAACGAGAACGATCTACCCGCCTACGTGGACCAGTGCAACAACCTGCTGGACGACAACAGCAAGAAGCGCACAGGCCAAAGCCTGGATGAGTTGCTGAGCAGCCGCCAAAACGGCCTGCCAGCCCTGCGCTGTCTGGATGTGGTGGGGTACTTCGCCGCGCGCGCCATCGCCAGGGAATACGGCGAAGGTGCTCTGCGCGAGTCCATTGTCAAGGGACCGCTACACTTTATCCGCCTTTACAATCAACTGAAGCTGCCCCTCCCCAAGCTCACGCTGTGACCTCCCGACCCAATCCACGTGCAGGGGCGCGATTCACTAAAATCGCGCCCCTGTTTTGTTCCGAACAAACACAGCGCTAAGGTTGATCTTGCTCGGCGGTCAATGCTGCGGTGCAGGCCGCGCAGTAGCCCACAAAGCATGAATGC
>DAOTZZ010000108.1:0-2997 GCA_034433965.1 Anaerolineae bacterium | reverse complement strand
CATGTGCACATTCGGCAGGCGCGGCGGGGTGCCCTGCAGACTCCTCATAACGAGGGCACCATAGATATCACTCGTCTGTTGCAAGACCTGTTCAACGCGGGCTATCGCGGCGCCCTGACGGTCGAGTATATGACCACCTTTGGCTGGCACGGCATGATGCCGATCAGCATCAGCACGGAGACGGTGCGGACGCGCGACGCCTTGCGTGCTGCACGTGCACGCCTGCTGGCTTCCTCGACGACGCCCTGAACCAAAAGGCTCAGCCAAGCACGCCGGATGAGGGACGTTCGTCCGGTGACTGCCACTCTGTCACACGGAAGGGCACAGTATTGGTGCTCAGCGTGGTGCCGTCGCTGCGGGTGATGATGGCATACACGCTGTGTTCGCCGGGTTGCAGCGTCCACCAGTGGTCGAATGGCGCTTGCTCAACCGTGATCAGCGGGGCGTCGTCCAGCCAGTAGGTGACCTGTGTCGTGTCCGCAGGCACGGCGACACGCAGGCGGATACGCTGTGCTTCGATGGGCAACAGGGGCGTGAGGCGAAAGACAGTGTACGGGTCTGGCGAGAGCAGACGCGCTTCGTCCTGGGGCGCACCGACCAGATGGGCGTCGAGAGGTGGCTGTGGGATGCCCTGGCGCAGTGCCCACTCGCGCGCTTCCGGCGGGAGCACCAGATAGATGCGCTCCTCGCGATCTTCGGGCGGAGTACTGGCGTCGGCCAGCAGGCCAGTGCGCCGGTCAATGACGAAGGGCTGGTACAGATTGTCAGGTCGGGTGGGGACAGTGCCCTCGATGAACCATTCCCAACGCGTACGCGGGCAATAGGGCGAGGGCAGGAGACCGGATGTGGCGCATACTTCTGCCCGCACCAGACCAGCCGGGACAGGGAAGGTCAGTTCTGGCTGACCGCGCAGCACCTGACGCATGAACTCGTGCCAGATGGGTCCGGCTCCGCTGATCCCGCTGACCTCGACCATGGGGGTATTGTCAGCATTGCCTACCCAGACGCCCACCACCAGGTTGGGTGTGTAGCCGATCGTCCAGTTGTCGCGGAAGTCCGTAGTGGTGCCCGTCTTGGCGGCGGCGGGGCGCCCGATGTTCAGCGCACTGGCCGGGCCGAACGAGGGGATACGGGCCTCGTTGTCGCTCAGAATGTCGGTGATGAGGAAGGTCACGCGCGGATCGAGCACCGGCGTATCCCCTACCGGAGGCTGCCACTGGTAGAGCACATGACCCGTCCGGTCGCGCACTTCCAGGATCAGGGCGGGAGTCACGCGGTGACCGCCGTTAGCGAGTGCGGCGTAGGCGGCGGTCAGTTCCAGCAGGCGCACTTCGCCGCCGCCCAGCGTCAGCGACAGATCGTAGCGGTTGGGGTCGGACAGCGTGCTGATGCCCAGGCTAGTCAGCAGGTGGATCAGCGTGTCTACGCCGACGTGTTCCAGCGCCACCACTGCTGGAATGTTGTAGGACGAGGCCAGCGCCTCGCGGACCAGCACCGGCCCGTGTTCGACCAGCCCGAAGTTGGCCGGCGTGTAGCTTTCCAGGCGGCGTGTGACAAACGGTGTGCGCACGTCCAGGATCATGGTGGCGGGCGTCCAGGGATCGGGGCGTCGCGGGTCGAACGCGGCGGCGTAGGTGAAGGGTTTGAGCGCTGAACCAGGCTGGCGAGGAGCCAACGCTGCGTTGACAGCACCATCAATGCGCTCGTCGAAATAATCCGGGCTGCCCAGCATGGCCAGCACTTGCCCTGTGTAGGGGTCGAGGGCGACCAGGGCGGCGTTGTGAGCGTTGTGCGGCGGTTCCCCGGACGGCGGGTTGTTGAGCCGCGCCAGATGGCGACGGGCCGCTTCTTCGGCGGCGTGTTGCCAGCTCAGGTCGAGCGTGGTGATGACTTCCAGTCCACCTGCGCGCAACTGATCGGGAAAATCGCGCTGAAGCTGTGTCCACACGGCGGTGACGAAGTGCGGCGCTTCGATGGGGAAGGGCGTGGCGGCAAACTGTAGCGGTTCAGCGTAGGCGCGATCGGCTTCGGCCTGCGTGAGGAAGCCATGCCGCACCATCAGATCGAGCACCACACGCTGTCGGGCTTTGGCCGCCGCCGGATCGGTGAGAGGATCGTAGAGGGCAGGGGCCTGGGGCAATCCGGCCAGCATGGCGCACTCGGCCAGCGTCAGTTCCTCGACTCCCTTGCCGAAGTAAGCGCGCGCGGCTGCCCCCACGCCGTAGGCCAGGTTACCGTAGTAGGTCTGATTGAGATACAGCATCAGGATGTCGTCGCGCGAGTAGCGTCGTGTCAGTTGCAAGGCTAGCACGCTTTCGCGCAGCTTACGGCGCAGGGTGCGTTCGGCGCGCTGCTGCGGGTCGAGCAGCAGGTTGCGGGCGACCTGCTGAGTGATGGTACTGCCTCCCGCCACCACTTCCCCGCCGCGCAGATTGATCCACATGGCACGGACAATACCCTGCCAATCTATGCCGGGGTGTTGATAGAAGTTGGCATCCTCGGTGGCGACAGTGGCCTGGATCAGGCAAGCGGGGACGTCAGCGCGGCTGACTTGCTGGTTGACGCCGGTCTGCGGATCGGCGATTTGATAGAGCAGCCGCCCCTGCCGGTCGAGGATGCGTGTGCTGGGTAGGGCCAGCCGGGCGTTGATCTCATCTACGTCGGGCAGGCCGACAAAGACCCAGGAGTAGGAGACCACACACGCGCCGCAAAGAGCGATGAGTATCAGCAGAGCGATCTTCGTCCGGCGGCGACGGCCTTGCCAGGCATTCCAGAGATGGGCGAACAGAGCGGACATAGGGGCATCTTTTCTCCGGATAACGCTGTGTCCATTTTACTCTGTCTGCCCGGCCACGGGCCGACGATCACCGATCGGCTTCTCTGCGAGAGTCGGGCTGGTCTGGTTCGCTGTGTCTGTCCAGGCTTTCGGCTTCGTAATCAGGTGGGGCAATGATGTCCAGATCGCCGTGTGCCGGATCGTATTCAACTTTCCAGCCC
>DAOTZZ010000107.1:0-8394 GCA_034433965.1 Anaerolineae bacterium | reverse complement strand
GCTTCGCCTTCTACGACCGGTGCATGGATCGCGACGTGTGCCTGGTGATCGCCACCGGTGAGCAGCGCCTCTACGCCAACATCCTGCTGACCATCGGCGTCGTCAAGCCGTGAGGCGGTAGAGCGTGGATTGCGGCATGAGAAAAGCGCGATTCGCAATCCGCGCCTTCCAGTGCAGAAGGCCCTCGCCCCCTCGCCCGCGCGAAAGTGACGTAGGGCGAGGGGGAACACATCTCTCCCGCTGGGAGCAGCTTCGCTGGGCCTTTGCTGGGGCTGGTTTGCCAATCCGTCCCTGCCGCGCCATGCAGGGCGCAAAGGACGGGGGCCTTCCGTAGATAAAGACTTCCGAAGTCGGCGCCGACTTCGGAAGTCTCTCGTCACTCTGACCACTGGAAGGCCAACCGGCCACCGACTACTGATCACTACCAACTCTCTACTCCCAACTCTCCACCCTCTACGGCCACGTCGCGCCGCCCGTCGCCAGCACGCCGCGCCCCATGAAGACGCGCTCGTCCAGGTCGTGAATGCCTGCTCGCAGCGCCGAATAGACCACGAACCATTGCAGCGGGATGAGCAGCACGAAGGGGGCCAGCAGCGGGTGTACATCCGGATAGTCGGCCATGTCGTAGACGATGGTGCGCACGTTGGGACGGCCCCGCACCAGGTCGAGCACGCGCTGTGTCATGGCGCGCGTCTCGTCGGTTCCCAGCAGAAAGACCATGTCCGCACGCTGACGGTCGAGCATCTCGACCGGCCCCTGGCGAAACTCGTCGCTGGCGATCACCGAGCCGTGAATCCGGATGTTCTCCATGAACACGGTCAGGGCGAACTTGTAGGCCAGGCCATAGAGCGGCCCGGCGGCGATAGTATAGAGCAGCGTTGAGTCGGCGAACTGCTCGCTGAGTTCGGCGGCGCGCGTTTCGCTCTCGCGGTAGACGCGGCCCAACGTCGGCGGCAACGCCAGCAGCCCATCCATCACCGGCACAACGTCCGTCCGGCCCTGCAGACGCGCCACTTCCAGCGCGAAGAGGTAGACGGTGGCCAGGGGCAGGATGTAGAGCGCCGTCGAGTCGTAGTCAATGAGCGTGTCGGCCTCGCGGCAGAGGGTGCTATCGCGCCGTCTGGCGATGCCGATGGTGCGTGCCCCCCGGCTTTTGGCGTGTCGCAACGCGGCGACCGTGTCCTCGGTGTTGCCGGAATAGGACGCCAGGAAGACCCACGCTTTCGGCCCCAGCCGCGCCGGATCCCGCCAGATCAGGTCATAACCGGTCATCACATCGGCGGGGAGGGTGGTGAAGCGGCTCATCAGGTACGCGCCGGAGTACATGTTGGCCCACGATCCGCCGCTGCCCACGAAGTAGATGTGTTGCACGCCGCTTTCGACTGCTTCCGCCGCCAGCGACCGGATGCGCCCGGCCTGTTCAGTCAGGAAGACGCCCAGGTCTGCTTCCAGGCGCGGCGCGGTGAACAGTTCGCTCTGCTTGGCCTTCTCGACCAGTTGCCGGAGATCAGTCATCGTCCCGCTACCCCTCCGTGCGAATCTTGCGGATCAGCGCCAGGGTGCGGCGCATGGTCTCTTCGATGGCGGCGAAATCGCCCGCCTGCACCCATTCTTTGCGCACCAGGTTGCTGCCCATGCCCACAGCAGCGACGCCGGCGGAGAACCACGAGCGCAGGTTGGCTTCGTCGGGGCTGACGCCGCCGGTGGGCATCAGGCGCGTCCAGGGGCGCGGGCCGCGCACATCTTTGACGAAACCAGGGCCGCCCACCGCCGAGCCGGGGAAGATTTTGATAATCTCCGCGCCCCATTCCTCGGCCTGCGCGATCTCGGTCACCGAGCCGCAGCCGGGAATGTAGGCGATCTTACGCCGGTTGCACAGGCGGGCGACTTCCTCGTTGAAGTTCGGCCCGACGACGAAATTGGCTCCGTGCGCGATATAGAGCGCAGCGGTAGGGGCGTCTTCCACCGAGCCGACGCCGACGATCAGGGTGGGGTGAGCCTGCGCACAGTGCTTGATCAGCGGCGTGAAAACTTCGATGGCGAAGTCGCCGCGGTTGGTGAACTCCAGCACGCGCCCCCCGCCCGCGGACAGCGCCCCGGCGACCTTCTTGGCGGTCTCCAGGTCGCTATGATAGAACAGCGGCACCAGGCCATCTTCCAGCATGGTGTTGTAGACGGTCAAACGATCGAAACGAGCCATGATCTTCTCTCCTCAGTTGCTGAAGGCGATCTTCTCGCCTGGTTCGCTCTGCTATACGCTATGCACCGCGCCGCCAGACCAGCCGCCGGGCAATGTTGCCGCCGGTGAGATCGCGGACAGTCTGTGGGGGCAACCCCAGCGCGCGCAGTCGCGGCACGATCTGCTCCGGCAAAAACAGCAGTCCTGGCCCGCCGCCGTAGTGTCGCCATAGTTCGCTCAGCGCCAGGTCCAGGCAGATGGCGATGTGCTCGCCCCATCCGGCTTCGACCAGCGCGACCAGCAGCGGCCATGTCGTGCGATCCGGATCGTATTTGGGGCGGGCGAAAGTATCGTAGCCGAGCAGGACGCCCGCCTCCGCCAACTCGCGGTGCAGACCCAGGTCGGGGCGCTTGTCCACGTGGCACAGGAACAGACGCTCCGCTGGCACGCCCCGCCCGGCGAAGAAGGGCAGCAACGCCTCGACGTTGGCCCCGCGCTCGGTGTGGAAGAGGATCAGTGCGCCGGTCTGCCGCGACGCTTCCGCAGCGGCCTCCATCAGGACGCGCGTCTGCCCGGCTATGACGCCCTCATAGCCGACCTTGATCGTCGTAGCGCGGATCGTCCCGCCGGACTCGCGCGTCCCGACTGTCAGTTCCTCGACGAAATACGCGGCGGCTTGCTCAGTGGAGGCGCTCCACAGCCAGCAATCGGGCGAGTAGTACTTCTGCTGATGAAAGCCGGTCGTGGCGGTGATCTGCACGCCCGTCGCGGCGGAGATGCGCGCCAGTGCTCGCGCGTCGCGTCCGGCCTCGCCCGGCTGACAGTCCACCAGCAGCGAGCCGCCCGCCGCGCGGAAGTCGCGCAGTTCGGCGCAGATGGCCGTTTCGTCGTGCAGATCGAGGCGGGCCGCCGGCTCTACGCCGTCTGGCGGCTGAATCCAGACGTGCGCATGGCCATCGGCCAGGGTCACTGCCTCGACCGGCAGCGGGCCGGTCACGGTCTGAATGGCGCTCACAGCCCCGCCTCGGCGATCTGATCGTAGACGGGCAGCAGAGCCTGATAGGCCGCCTCGAAGATCGGGTAGAGTTTCGCGTAGGCCTCCCCCGCTGCCGGGTTGGGCTGGAAGGTCTCGGCGATGGCGTTCATGGTCTGGCTCATGCTGAAGTCTTTGTACAGCCCCACGCCAATGCCGCCCGCCAACGCCGCGCCCATCGAGGTCGCCTCCTCCAGGATGGCCAGGCGGTGCACCGGCACGCCGTAGATGTCGGCCATGAGCTGATTCCAGAAGCGCCCGCGCGCCCCGCCGCCGATGACGCGCATGGCGTCAATCCGCGCGCCCTGGCTGGTGAACGCTTCCAGGATAATGCGCAGGTTCATGGTCACGCCCTCCAGCACGGCGCGCACCATGTCCGCCCGCGTGTGCCGCACGGTCAACCCGATGAACGCGCCGCGCGCGCGGGGATTCCAGCGGGGGCTGCGTTCGCCCAGCAGGTAGGGCAAAAAGAGCAGGCCCTTCGCACCGGGCGGAGACTGATTCGCCGTCAGGCTGAGCAACTCATAGGGGCTGACGCCGAGCGTCTCTGCCGCCTGTTTTTCCTGGTAACCCAGTTGATCGCGCGTCCACTGATAGGAGCCGCCCGCCATCTGCATCGTGCCGCAGGGGCTGTACATGCCCGGCACCAGGTGCGCCCAGGTGAAAGTGCGGTAGGCCGGGTCGTAGATGGGGCGGCGCGTTGCCAGCGCGATCCACGACGACGAGCCGATGTAGTTGTAGGCCGCGCCCTCGTCTACCACGCCCGCGCCCGCCGCCGCGCACATGCCATCCCCACCGCCGATGACCACCGGCGTGCCCGCGGGCAGGCCCACTTCGTCGGCGACCTGCGGCAGAATCTCGCCCACCACGTCAATGGAGCGGCGCAGGGCAGGCAGTTTGTCGGCGTCCAGGCCCGCCGCCTCGATGATGCGCGCCGACCAGTCCCAGGCGTCCAGGTCGTACAGGTTCATGCCGGAGGCGTCGGTCGGCTCGGTGACGAATTGACCGGTCAGGCGAGCGACGATGGCGTCTTTGGCGTGCACGAATTTGTAGGTCGCGGCGTAGACCTCCGGCTGGTTGTCGCGCAGCCACAGGATTTTGCTCAGCGAGTACGAGGCGCTGAGCCGGTGCCCGGTGATGCGGTAGACCTCCGCCGGATCGATCCGCTCGCCCAGCCAACGCTCCTGCGGCACGGCACGCTGATCGGCCCAGATGATGGCGTTGCGCAGCGGGCGCGCGGCGCGGTCGAGCGGCACCGCGCCCATCATCTGCCCGCTGAAGGTCACCGCGGCCACCTCCGCCGGACGGATTTTGGTCTGTTGCAGCAATGCCTGGGTGGAAGCGCACACGGCGCGCCACCAGTCTTCCGGATTCTGCTCGGCCCAGTTGGGGTGCGCGTATTCGGTGCCGTAGCCGTAAAAAGCGCTGCCGACCAGCACGCCATCGCTATCGTACAGCGTAGCCTTGTTGCCAGTCGTGCCCAGGTCATGTGCAAGAATGTATTTTTTCATAGGAGTCTCCCCTCATCAACAGGTCGTATCCTGAGACCCGAACGTAGATGCTTGGCCAGGACTGTGAAAACCTCACCTGTATCCCCTCACCCTCTCTCCCTCAAAGGACTGATGCCGCTTTCCTCCTCTCCCTGCGACGCAGTCGCAGTGGGAGAGGGGGCAGGGGGTGAGGGGCAGCCTCAGATTTACGTCCGGATCACAGGTCGTATCTTTATGACAGAATCTGGTTGAATTCTACCTTTTCTCCGTCCGGCCCGCGCACAGTGAAATACTTACACCCCTTTTCCCAGAAGGGCAGAAAGACCGGCGCGTCTTCCAGCGGTTGCAGGCCAGCGGCCAGGGCCGCTTCCCAGGCGCGGTCAATGTCGGTCACGTCGAGCGCCAGGTGATCAATGTGCCCGTCATGGCGGGCGCGAATCTCTTCCAGGTCAGGAGCGGGGAGCTGATACAGTTCCAGGATGAAGCCCTTCAGGTCGAGCATCACCATGGGGATTTCTTTGCCATCGAGCACGAGCGTCGTCCCGAAGACTGCGCGAAAGCCCAGGCTTTCGTAGAACGCCCGCGAGCGAGCCAGATCGGTCACCGGCAGGCCCAGGTGCTGAAAACCTTTCACGAGATCGGCGAACATGGCCAGACTCCTCAGACTCTAGTGAACTTTGCTTTTTTCACCGCCGAGACGCAGAGTGCGCAGAGAAAACCGGAGCCTTCGTTCTTCCCTCCGCGATCTCCGCGCCTCTGCGGTGAGATTTCTCTGCTAGCGGCTCAGCGCGGCAGGGTTGAGCACATAGGGGCACGGCTCACCGCGCAGCACCGCGACGAGATTCTGCGCGGCCATCAACGCCATGCGCTCCACTGATTCGGCGGTCGTGCTGCCCATGTGCAGGGTGGCGATGAAGTTGTCCAGCGCCAGCAGCGGGCTGCCTTCCGGCGGCTCGTGGCGGAAGACATCGCTCGCCGCACCCGCCAACTGCCCCGACACCAGGGCTTGATAGAGCGCGTCTTCGTCCACCAGGTCACCGCGCGCCGTGTTGACCAGGTACGCGCCGGGGCGCATCTGCGCCAGCCGCGCCGCGTTGATCAGGTTGACTGTTTCGGGCGTGGCCGCGCAGTGCAGCGAGACGATATGCGCCTCGCGGAGCAATGTATCCAGGTCTACCAGGGTCACGCCGTCCACTGCGCCGGAGACATAGGGATCGTAGGCCAGCACGCGCATGCCCAGCCCCAGCGCGCGCTGTGCCACCTCGCGCCCGATCGCGCCCAGACCGATCAGGCCGAGAGTCTTGCCGGTCAGCTCCCAGCCTTGCGCGCGCGACCAGACGCCCTGACGGGCGTTGGCGGCCACCTGCGGGATGCGCCGCGCCAGACTGAACATCAGGCCGATGGCCAGTTCGGCGACGGCGATGCGGTTCGCGCCGGGGGTATTGGTGACGGCAATGCCGCGCTGCGTGGCTGCTTCCAGGTCTACCTTGTCGTAACCCGCGCCATAGCGCGAGATGACGCGCAGCCGATCGGCGGCGGCGATGACCGAGGCATCGCACACGTCCAACCCCAGGATCACGCCGTCGTAGCCGGGGATGAGCGCGGCCAGTTCGGCGGCGCTGAGGGGATGGTCGGGCGGGCGCAGGTCAACGTCGCAGTCATGTTCGCGCAGATAGTCATGGTGCGGGCCGGGGGTAGTGCAGAAAGAGCGGGCGGTAGCCAGTACGCGGAAGGACATGAGGATTTGCCTTTCTCTGCCAGGCAGATGCGCACCCAAGGGCGCATGAAATCACCGGAGGCGTGCGTATCCAGTTGCACTGCGCTCAAGTTGCGCATATAATACAACATAGACGCTTGTAATGACAAGATAACAGGCTGGCGCCTTGGATTTCTCGATTGACCGCAGCAGCGGCATTCCCTACTATGTGCAGGTGCGCCAGGCGTTGCAGGAACACCTGGAAACCGGCACCTGGCAGCCCGGTGAGCAGTTGCCGAGCGAACCGGAACTATGCCGCCTGTTTGGGGTCAGCCGCCCGGTGATTCGTCAGGCGCTCAATGAGCTGACACAGCGCGGCCTGGTGACGCGCGCCAAGGGCAAGGGGACATTCGCCGCGCCGCCGAAAATCACCGAAGCCCTGGTGCAGAAGCTGACCGGCTTTTACCAGGACATGGTCGAGCAGGGCTATACTCCCACGGCCCGCGTGCTGCGCCAGGAAGCGATTCCGGCTGGGCGACAGGTCGCCGAGCGCCTGAAGATTCCGGTGGGCACGCCGGTGGTGGTCATCGAACGGTTGCGTTTCGTGCAGGACGAGCCAATTCAGTTGGTCACCACCTACATCCCGCGTGATGCGTGTCCGGCTTTGCTGGAAGTAGACCTGACACAGCGCTCGCTGTACGCTTTTCTCGAAGCCGAATGCGGCATCATGATCGTGCGGGGACGGCGTACGGTGGAGGCGGTGGCAGCGAACGAGTACGAAGCCGAGATGCTGCGGGTGAAGAAGGGCGCGCCGCTCATCCTGCTGGATAGCGTCAGCTACCTGAGCGACGGTACGCCGATCGAGTATTATCATGCCCTGCATCGCGGTGACCGGACACGTTTTGAGGTGGAATTGGTGCGCGTGCGTGAGCCGGGCGACCGCCAAGCCCTGGTGGAACAGCACTTCGATCCGCAGGTAGTTACCCAGGGAGTAGTGCTGGTGCCTCCCAGCCGTTCAGGGCGCGGCAAGGGCGCAACCGGCAAGGCCAAGACGTGAGGGACACTTCTACGCACAAGGGGAATTTCGCTGTATACTGAATACTGAGATAGCAGGAGGAAAAAACAGCCCAAGTCGCTTAAGAAGCCCCGCGAGAGGAACTCCGGGAAGCTGTCCTGCAAGAGGCTGTGCGAGTATAAGAGATTGCAGGCTGTACTTGCAGGATGTATTGATGGCTGCAGATTAGCAGGTTTGCAGATCGCAGACATTTTGAAGGAAACAACCTGAGCGTCATCCGCGGTGGCGCGTTAATAGTTCCTCTATATCGTCGCCGCCTCCGCCACCCGCAAAAACCGATATAACACGGAAAGGAGAGGAGCACCGGGAACGTCGCACATCCTTCAGCCATGCCAATAGTCCGCTACCATTCTTCTGGTGGAGATAGGCTTATGAAGAACAAGAAATTGCTCGCTCTTCTCGTATTAGTCGTTGTCGTGGTGATCGTGGGCCTGGTGGTCTTCTTCGTAACCCGCGAAGGCAAGCCCTTCGAGGGCAAGAAGGTTGTGGTGGTCACGCAGGTGGGGCCTTCGATCGCCGGACCGGTGGAGATGTACGCGCCTGAGTGGGAGAAAGAAACCGGCGGCAAGGTCGAGCTGGTGCAACTCCCCTGGGACGAACTTTTCCAAAAGACCGTCACCGCCCTTTCGACCGGTTCGGGCGAGTATGACGTGCTGATTTTCCCCGCCCCGTGGTCGGGTGACTACATGGCCCCCGGCTACCTGGAGCCGATTCCCCAGAAGATCCTTGACAAAGTGGACATGGAGGATGTGATCCCGCTGTATCGCGAGCGCATCATCACCTGGGGCAACACGGTCTATGCGCTGCCGTATGACGGCGACTCGCACATGCTCTACTACCGCAAAGACCTGATCAACAATCCGGAGTATGCGGCGGAGTTCGAGGCGCAGTACGGCTATCCGTTGGGCGAGCCGAAGACCT
>DAOTZZ010000106.1:0-2746 GCA_034433965.1 Anaerolineae bacterium | reverse complement strand
ACCCAGGGCGGCGGCCTTGTGTGCGACGCGTAGCGGCTCTGGCAGGCGGTAGCGCGTGGTGCAGGCCAGCACCAGTTGGCGAGCATCGTCCAGGGTGGCGCGGTGCCCTACCGACACATAGACCGGCGTCACGCCGTCGCGCGTGCGCAACACGATCCCGATCACCTCGCCCCGGTCGCGCAGCGGCACCCACGCGCCGCGCTCCGGCGGCAACGGGGCATGGTGTCCCACCAGCAGGCTCTTGGCACAGCCTACCGTCGGCACGTCGAGGAACAGCCCGATATGGCAGGCGATCCCGATGCGGCGCGGGTGAATGGTCCCCTGACCGTCTACCAGCAGCACGTCCGGCGTGCTCTGCAGGCGCTGCGCAGCGTCCAGAATGACAGCGCCCTCGCGAAAGGAGAGCAGCCCCGGCACATAGGGGAAGGTTGTCGGGCGCTCCGCCGTGACGGTTTCCACCACGTCCAGGGCGGGGAAGCGCAGCACCACCACCGCCGCCCGGCTGAGGTCGTCCTTGACGCTCACGTCAATGCCGGCTACCAGGCGGATGGAGGTTAGCGGCAGGGGCTGATCGGTGATCACCTGGGCGGCCAGCGTGTGCTGCAACTGGATCGCCTCTTCCGGCGTCACTTCCCAGGGGTGCAGATGGCGAATGGTGAGGGGCATGGGATGTGGACCATTACTGCGCAGGGCGGTTGACCCGGACTGGTTTTCTTTGCAGAGAACCATAGGTCCATGTATTGGCCAGGTCCTCTGTTCGAAGGGTGGGGATAGGCACGCAGCAAATCCGCCTCCGTACTGCCAAGCCGCCCGGCCTGTACCAGTAGCCAGACCGGGATACGCGTGCAAACCGTACCTTGCTGCAATCTTGGCACGCCCCTTATCCTCTGTCAAGACGACTGGCCCGCTGCGCCCCATCCCTGGGGCAGGATTCGCCCCTCCATCCAGTTCGTGCACGCGCGGGGAAAGACAAGACTCCAGGGACGAGCGTCAGCGCAGCAGCGCCAGGGCCACGCCCAGCATGGCGGCCAGGATGCCCATCAGCCAGAAGCGCTGCACGACCTGCGTTTCGCTCCAGCCGCCCAGTTCGAAGTGATGGTGCAGGGGGGTCATACGGAACAGGCGTTGTCCGCCTGTCAGGCGGAAGTAGGCCACCTGCAAGATGACGCTGAGCATAGTAGCCACGGGGATGATGGCGATGATCGGCAGCAGCAGCCATTGGCCAGTCATCAACGCGACTGTACCCAGGGCCGCGCCCAGCGCCAGCGAGCCGACATCGCCCATGAACATCTGCGCTGGATGCGCGTTGTACCACAGGAAGCCAAAACACGCCCCGACGATGATGAAGGAGAACTGCACCAGAAACGCCTGCCCCTGCAGATGCGCGATGGCCCCATAGGCGGCGAAGGCGCTGGCGGTGATCAGCCCGGCCAGGCCGTCTAGCCCGTCCACGAAGTTAACGGCGTTGCTGGTGCCCACGATGATGAAGACCGCGATGGGAATCCACAGCAGCGGCGGGATGTCCACGAAGGTGGGGAAGAGCGGGATATAGACGCCGTTGGCGTTCTGAAAACCGCCGCCAGCGAACGCCATCACTGCTGCCGCCGCCACCGCCAGCACGATCTGAATGATCAGCTTGGTGCGGGCGCGCATTCCTTCGCCGCGCTCGCGCACACCCCGGATGCCCTCCAGGTCGTCTACAGCTCCCAGCGTGCCAAAGCCCAGCAGGACGAACAGAGGCAGCAGGATGCTGGAGCCGGTCACCGTCTCCTGGATCAGGCGGGCCAGGTTCAGCCCCAGCGTGATCAGCACCACCGGCACCAGGATCAGCACGCCGCCCATGGTGGGCGTGCCCATCTTGGCCAGGTGAGTCTGCGGCCCGGTCTCGCGAATCTGTTTGCCCAGCCGCAGCCGCCGCAGAATCTCGACGAAAGGGTCGCCCCAGATGGCGGTGAGCAGGAAGGTGATCGCGCCCAGGCTAAGGGCGAATGGCAGTTCGGGTGTCATAGTATGGATCGCATCGTGCCGCTATCGCGCCCGATCTTCGCGGGGCGCATCCCACACGGCGATTGTACGCCAAAGCTGCGCCCCTGCCCAGGGGTGATTGCAGGCGGGCGCATTGGCTGTTGGGGCAGAGCCGCTCACGGCCAGACGGCTTCACCGGCGAGCAGACGGCGAATCTGTTCCGGGAATTGATCGGGGTCGAAGGGTTTGCGCAGCAGGCCATCGAACCCGGCGGCGCGCACCTGCGCGATTTCCTCACGGTCGCCGTTGGCGGAGATGGCGACGATGCGCGTGTCGCGCAGGCGCGGATGCTGACGCATCTTGGTAAGCGTCTGAAAGGGGTCTTCGTAGGGCAGGTGAATGTCCATCAGGATCAGGTGCAGGCGAGGCAGCGTGTCGGCGAACTGCACCACCTGCCAGCCGCTGGTCTTCCATTCGCAGTGAATGACGCCCATGAAGGCCAGTTGGCGGGCCAGCACCACGTAATCCGGCACGGTGCCAGCCACCACCAGGATATGAGCGTCATAGGGGGTCACGGCCTGACTCATGCAACACTTCTCCAGCGCCGCCCTCGGTCCGTTGTCGAGCGGCGATTGCCATCGTTGAGCGCATCTCTCTCAGTATTCGCGGGCGAGCGGGCTACCGCCCTGCGCCACCAGTTGATAGCGCACGTCATCCGGCGGGATTTCCATCAGCACTACCAGCCGTTGCAACAGCTCTGCACCCAGCGGTGCGGCGGTGA
>DAOTZZ010000105.1:0-11002 GCA_034433965.1 Anaerolineae bacterium | reverse complement strand
CCGCAACGGCAGGATCGCCTGGAAGTGACGATCGCGCCCTTGCTTGGCCGACCCGCCGGCGCTATCGCCCTCCACGATGTAAAGTTCCGAGCGGCTGGGGTCTTGCTCGGAGCAGTCGGCCAGCTTGCCCGGCAGGGTGGTATTCTCCAGGAGATTGGCGCCGCGCCGTACCAGATCGCGGGCTTTCTTGGCGGCGTCGCGGGCGCGCATGGAGGTCATGCACTGCTCCACGATGCGGCGAGCGTCGCGCGGGTTGATCTCCAGATACTCCATGAAGGCTTCCGAAGTAACCTGCGAGACCACTCCCTGCACCTCCGGGTTCATCAGCTTGACCTTGGTCTGGCTTTCGAACTGCGGGTCGGGGTGCTTGACGCTGACGATGCAGGTCAACCCTTCTAGCGTGTCGTTGCTGGAGAAGTTGGGGTCTTTGTCTTTGAGCAGCCCGGCTTTGCGGGCGTAGAGATTGATCGTGCGCGTGATCGCGGCGCGCAGCCCGGCCTGATGGCTGCCCCCGTCGGGCGTCAGGATGGTGTTGGCGAAGTACAGCTCGGTCGTCGTGGAGGTGTCCGTATACTGGAAGGCGACCTCCACACCAATGGTTAGCGAACCGCGCCCGTTCTCGCTGAGATCAACTTCAACCTCGCGTTCCACGTAGATGGGATCGTGTAATGCCTTGCGGTTGCGGTTGAGATAGCGCACGAACGAGCGAATGCCTCCCTCGAAGTAGAAGGTCATCTCATGCGGCAGGGGCCGGACGCGATCATCGCGCAGCGTGATGGTGACGCCGCGCGCGACGAACGCCATTTCGCGGAAGCGCTGCGCCAGCGTGTTGAAGCTGAACTCGTTGCGCTCCATGATGGTGAAGTCGGGCATGAAGGTGTGCTTGGTGCCCGTTGGCTCGCCCGGCTCCATGTCACGGATCACTTCGACGGGAGTCTGGGGGATGCCGCGCCGGTACTCCTGGCGATACACTTTGCCGTCGCGACGTACTTCGGAAATGAGCCATTCGGAGAGCGCATTGACCGCCGACACACCGACGCCGTGCAACCCGCCCGACACCTTGTAGGCCGAAGAGTCGAACTTACCGCCAGCGTGCAGCGTGGTCATCACCAGTTGCAGGGTGGAGATGCCAGTCTGCTTGTGAATGCCGACCGGAATGCCGCCGCCGTTGTCGTTCACCGTCACAGAGCCGTCGGCGTTCAGCGTCACTTCGATGCGGTCACACCGACCTGCCAGCGCCTCGTCAATGGCGTTATCAACAACTTCATAGATCATGTGATGCAGCGCCCGGATGTCTGTGCCACCCACATACATGCCGGGGCGCATCCGTACGGCTTCGAGTCCTTCCAGTACGCGAATGTTGTCTTCGGTCTGACGAGTCGGCACGAGTTCCTCCTGCCACAGATGTTGTCTTAATTGTGCGCCGGTCTGAATTGCTCTGCTAAGTACCAGTACTCTGTCGTCACGCGAAAAACAGGCTTATGATTAGGAAGGCGCACAGAACACAGACAACCGGTTGACTGGTCTACACAGCCCGATGGCTGGGTTTGTGTGCGAGAACGAATGTTCGTATACTGAAGATTATAGCACAATCCTGGCCGCTGCTGAACAGGTGCAATTATACCGTGCCGAAAGACTGTCCCGCAATGAATGACTGGTCTTGAGTGCGCGCAAAATGTGTCAGGCAGTTTGCTGCACTCTGTTGCTCCTCACCCCTGCACCGCTCTCCTTCGCGACTGCGCCGCGGAGCGAGGGGACTGGTTTTCGGTTGCACGTACACTCCCTTTCGCCCGCGCGGGAGAAGGGGGTGGGGGATGAGGGCCATCGGGTGAACCAAAGTCGCTGACGACCTTTGCACACCCCTGGTCTTGAAGACGGTGCGGCAGCCTTGAGATCCTTGTGCAAGCTGCAACCTGCCGGGCGGTTTTCGCGTACAGATGTAGCAGAGCGATACCCCACACGATTAGGTCTTGGGCGCTGCGGCTGACATGGTATGATCGGGGGGAGCGAAAGAGAAAACCATGTTCCGACAGAGTAATCGCGGCACGATGGTGTGGCTGGTCATCGTCGGCCTGGCCCTGGCGATCACGTTACTTTCGGGGCGCGCGCCCACCGCGCTGGCGGCGGCCCTGCTGGCGATGTACCTGGGTGTGTTGCTCGCAGTGATGGGTCAGCTAGACGTGTCGGCCATGGTGCGGCGGGCGCTGCACCGCGCCCCCCCTCAGGCCGCGCCGTCGGACGTGGCCCGTGAAGCGGCGGCGCGGGCACGCAGCCTGCCCAACTACGAATCGCTCTACCGTTTGCTGGACATCGGCCTGATCGTGGACGAGCAGCGCCCGGATGGTATGGCCCTGCGGCGCGGGCGGTTCATCTCGCTGGACGACGACGGAATCCGCCCGTTCGCCATCGTAGATGTGCCACCTTCGCTGGGAGGTGGACTGGCGCTGGTGCGCTTCGAACTGTTCGACGGTTCCGGGCGTAAGCAGTACGCTTACGAAGCAGAAAAGTGGCTGCAGCCGGGGGAAAACGTGCTGGTGCCAGATTATCGCCTGCCAGTGCGCAAACGAGCGGCGGAATTGGAAGCGGGTGGCTGGTCGGCCCATGTGAGCATTGACGGCGGCGTGCTGGGCGTCCATCACTTCAACCTGTCGGAGTCGTTGGCCGAATGGCGACGCCGCGCGGGAACGGATGGTGAGTTGCTGCGCGACCGCATCTGGCGTGGCGATCCAGACGACGAATCGCTTCCACTCAGCCTGGAGGAATTGTTGCGCCAGCAGAGCCGTCAGCTTCGGACGCGCTAGGTGGAGGTGACCGAAGCCGTGCATATCATCGGGCAACTCATTCTGCTCGTGCTCATCGTAGTCTTTTTGTGGTGGGTGATCCGTAGCCCTGCGTCGAAGTTGCCTGGCCGGGCAATTGCAGAATCTGGAACATTTCAGCGCAGGCGTAGCGCTGTTCACATCGAGCGGTCGCCCGTCGCGCTGAAGGCGACGCAGCGGGCCAGGTACCCTGGCGGCCCTGAATATGTCAACGTGTCCGACTTGGGGCTGCTGGTCTATCAGGACAGCGATCATCTTCGCCTGGTGCGGCAAGGCCCTGTCCCGGCAGATGCTGGCTACCTGCGCCCGTTCGCCGAATTGTGGTTGCCACACCGGGCGCGGGGCACGGTGCGCTTCGAGATCCGTGACAAGCGGGGGCGTCTGCGCTACGCGGACGAGGCGCGCTACGACCTGGAACACGGCTACAACACCCTGTTGCCGGGCACGTGGCTTCCGCTGCGCGACGAGGAGGTGGCTTTCGAGACGTGGGAGTATCGCCTGCTGGCTGGCGGGATGACCCTGGCGGTGCATCGCTTCGTGTGGCAACCGGCGGGCAGCGCGTTACGGCCCTATCTGGCCAGTGACGGCGAGATTTCGCCCAAGTTGCAGGCTGCTTTGCGTGCGCAAGCCGCGCAACCGGTGAGCCTCTCTGAATTGCTGGCGAGCCAGGAGGAGTGATGGCTCTGAGTGCAGACAGGAGCGCTGGACAGAAAGTGGTGGAGGATTGACCGACATGGGCAAGACAGCCTGGTGGGGGACGCCGGAGCGGGTGTCGGCGCGGTTGCGACTGGAAGTGGAGATGATGCGCGCCGCCTTTGGCGACACGTTCCGGCTGGTAGTGCCCCGTGAGGGCGAGTTGTACTGGATCGGCGAGGTCGAGATCAACATGCGCGGCATTCCGGAGCGAATGCACACGTTGAAAATTGTCTACGTTGAGGGATATCCCAACCGACCTGCCGAAGCCTACGTCCTCAAGCCGCGCGTGTATAGCGAGAAGCATCAGTTCGTGGACGGCCAGTTGTGCCTGTTCAACCCTTATGACGGCGTGGCCTACGGCTGGAATCCGAGCACGTCTACGGCGGTGACAGTAGCGGGCTGGGCGATTCAGTGGCTGTACGCCTACTATACCTGGCGGGCGACCGGCATCTGGCCGGGAGTTGAGGAAAGGGTGCACCGTAGCAAAGGCCCTGGCTTTCAGAGGAGAACACCATGAGTCCTGAAATGCTGCCCGAACTGCCGCGCGACTTGCCCCGCCTGGTGCTTGCCGAGCGCGTACTGGACAAGATCGTGCAGGGCGCGCTGCGTTACCCGGAGCCTGAGACTGGCGAGGCCATGGTTGGCCTGATTGTCCCGCAGTCGGGCCGGTTGGAACCGGATGTCTATGTACTGGAGACGATCAGTCCGGGGCAGGATGCCGTGCGCGAGTGGGGCCGCTTCGAGCAGGGTGACGACTGGCAGGGGGACGTCTTTCACTGGTGGTATGTGAACTGGGAAGCATTCCGCGAATTACGCCGCCCGTCCTATGGCAAGGCGCTGGCAGCCAAGTGGGATGTGCCTCTGGCCCATGTGGGCGACTGGCACAAACAGCCAGGGGACATGATCGCTCCTTCCGGCGGAGATGCCCGCACAGCCCGCGCCATGATCGAAGACAGAGAGACGCCGGTAGAGCTGGTGGTAGCGCCCATCGTTACCATGTATCCGCTGGCAGAGGTCTCAGGCGACAATACAGAGGCAGACGAGTCTGTTGGGCAGGGAATGCCCCCGCTCGGGCCGCAGTCCATTGTGCGCCGCTGCGAGGAAGAAGGGTGGCTGGTACGGATTGACTTCTGGTACATGAGTCGGCGCGCGCCGCGCTTCGTGGCTGTAGCGCCAGTCGTCTGGCCGGATGACCGTCTGCCTGCGTTGCCGCCGCTGGCCTGGCACCTGGCCCATCCGCGGCGTTTCGAGCAGGAGTACGACCTGCTACGCGAGGCGGGCTACACGGTGGATGTGGTGCGTTGGGATGCCGATGGCCGCCCTCCCTACGAGATCTGCTTTGCGGTGTTCAAGGAGGGGGCCAGCCAGGTGGTATTGTTGGTCACTGGCATGGACTATCCGAACACTATGCCAGCGGTGCGCGTGGCTCCACTGGTGATGGTAGAGGAAGATCGGGACATGTTCGAGACGCTCTATGCCGCTTCGCGCCCGCTGCTGACCACGCAACTGCCAGACTGGCCCTGGGACTCGCGGCGGACGCTGATCGAACTGGTGTGGCATGTGGAGAAATCCACTCCGGCCCTGAAAGTGGATGGCGCATCATGACGCAATGGGATCGCGTGGCACGGCTGTTCGGCGACGACATCATGGCGCTGTTGTGTTCGCGCACGGCAGCGATCGTCGGGCTGGGGTCGGGCGGCAGTTTTGTCGCCGTCAGCCTGGCGATGAGCGGGGTGGGGCGGTTCGTGCTGATAGACGACGACGTGCTGGAAGAAGCGAACGTGGTGCGTCATGCCGCCGATCTGCGCGAGGTGGGGCGTCCCAAGGCTGGGGCAGTGGCGGCCCTGATCCGCCAGCGTAATCCGGCGGCACAGGTGGAGACGGTCATCGGGCGCATCGAAGATCACCTGGAAGTGCTGCCGGGGGCCGATGTAGTGGTGGTCGGCGTGGATCAGGAGCCGCCCAAGTATGCCATCAACGAGGCGTGTCTCAAATACGGGCTGACGGCGATCTACGCCGGGGTATACGAGCGCGGCGAAGGGGGCGATGTGTGCATCATCGAGCCGCAACAGGGGCCTTGTTATGCCTGTTGGGCGGAGCACCTGCGCGAAGGGCTGGACGATCGGGGTCCGCAGGCACCGCTGGACTACGGGCTGATCGGCCCGGATGGAACGCTGGCTGCAGAACCCGGCCTGTGGCTGCACGTGGTGCGCGTGGCGGCAATCCAGGCGGACATGGCGCTCAACCATCTGCTGCGCGGTACTTCCGCACACCGTGCCTGGCCGGGCAACACCATTGTTCAGGCGAACACGGCGCTGGAGATTTTCGAAGGGCGGATAGCCCTGCCGCACACAGCAGAGTGGGTTACCGTGCCGGCCAATCCGCAGTGCCTGGTCTGCGCCAGTCAGCGGCAGAGTGGCGAGCGCCAGGAAGCGACGCTATCCCTGGATGATTTGTTGCGCCTGGGACAGGCGGCCTCGGAGACGGACGACAGGATGTTCAACGACGAAGGGTAGGAGTATGGCTGATCACAACGACTATGTGCCTCCGGTAGACGATATTCCCCCTGAGGAGACTCCGGCAGACGATGACATGGGGCCGCGGCTGGAGCGGCTGGGTGGTGAGCCTGCACCCGACATCACGCCGGAAGAGTTCGTGCGCCTGCAACAAGCAGGCCAGATTCACATTGATCCTCGCGGGCGCGTGCGCACGACCGTGCGCGACGAGACCGACGCCGGAATCTCGCTGCGCAAGCGGCGCGCCTGGTATCGCCCTCTATGACCTTCCTGACACTGGCCCAGATACGCGCGGCCCTGGCGCTGCCCGGCTTCGACGCTGAGGCCGCGCAGCGCCTGATGGCTCCCCGTCCGCGTGCCATGCGCCGCAGCGAGCGACGTGCTGGTTCTCCGCGGCAGGCCAGCGTGTTGGTGTTGCTGTATCCCCTGGACGGGGAACTGGCCGTGGTGTTGGTGCGCCGGGCCGCTCATCCCCAGGACGTGCACAGTGGGCAGATTGGTTTGCCCGGTGGAGCGCGCGAGCCGGGTGAAACAGCGCTGCAGGCAGCAATGCGGGAAGCGCGCGAAGAATTGGGGTTGCGCGAACCTGTGGACGTGCTGGGACAGTTGACGCAGGTCTACATCCCTCCCAGCGACTTTGAGGTGACGCCGATCGTCGGCCATGTGGCGCTACATCCTGTTTGGCAGCCAGATGCGGCAGAGGTGGTGGAAGTCATCGAATGTCCACTGGCATGGTTGCTCGACGACGCCCGCAAAGTCGTTGAAGAATGGCCGGTCGGCGCTTCGTCCATGCACGTCCCGTGGTACAACATCGCAGGTCACAAGGTGTGGGGTGCCACAGCCATCATCTTCAGCGAGTTGGAGCAGCGGCTGCGCCTGGTGCTGGAGCTATAATCCAGTGAGCGGGCATCTGGGTGAGGATGCTGGCCTTTTTCAGCGCCTTCGGATGTCGTGAGCAGAGCTCGCCAGGGAGAGCACAGAGGTCACCGGGAAGGCCCTGCGCTTCAAGACCATGGTCCCAAAACTGAAGTGCAGCCGCCCTTTTCCCCTCACTTGCGCGTGAATCCGGCGCGTGGTACAGTGCAAGGGGAAACGCTCAGATGCGGTAGGGAGAGCGAGCACTCCAGTCTGTGCCCCGACCAGAGGATTCCCAGGCATGGCCGAGAAGATACTGGTGATTGATGACGAACCGATGACCGTTGATCTGCTCAGCATCGTGTTGGAACGGCGCGGTTTCGAGGTAATTAAGGCTTATGGGGCCGAGGAGGGCCTGCGGGCCGCGTACCGCACACACCCCGACCTGATTCTGCTCGACATCATGATGCCGGACATGGATGGTTGGGAGGTCTGCCGCCGCTTGCGTGAGCTGTCGGATGTGCCCATCCTGTTTCTCACGGCCAAGGACGACACGCGCGACCGGGTGCGTGGCCTGGAAATGGGCGCTGACGACTACATCATCAAGCCCTACGACAACGAGGAACTGGTAGCGCGCATCCGGGCGCACCTGCGGCGCGCGCCCAAGCCCGCTGTGGCCGAAGAGCTGGTGTTCGACGGCGGCAACCTGCGCATCAACTTCATCAGCCGCGAAGTATGGGTGCAGGGCAAACCGGTGCACCTGACGCCCAAGGAATTCAACCTGCTGGGCGTGCTGGCACGTAACGCCGGGCGGGTGATGAGCCGGTCAGAGCTGGTCCGAGAAGCCTGGGGACCGGAATATGGCGACGCTGTAGAGAGTCTCAAGCTCTACATCCATTATCTGCGCCAAAAGGTCGAGCCTGATCCACAGCATCCCACCTATATCCTGACCTCGCGCGGGGTGGGATACCGCTTCAACGACCTCTAGACTGCCACAGGACAGACGACCCTGCGCGGGGGATCAGACAAGCCTCCACACGATCAACGCGACCGCGATCCCTGCGGCGATCAACAAGAGCAGCAACAGTCTGAACAGTTTGCGGCGCACCGAGAGGCCCCGGCGGCTCTGGTTGACAGCCGCCATGACTTCCTGAAGCTGTTTCTGTTCGAGCCGCTGCAGTTGCTGGCGGGCAGTAGGGTGCAGCGGATTCAATTCCAGCACGTTTTCAAAGCATACCCGCCGGTCTTCGTCGCTCTCCACCACGCTGGCCAGCCACAGCCACACCTGCTCGTGATAGGGATCGATCTCAATGGCCTGGCGAAACAACTCGTGTGCCCTGGCCTTGTCTCCGCGTTTGGCCGCCTCTTTGCCTTCCTTGAACAGTTGCAGGAACTCTTTTGGTGCGTTCAGCAGATCGGAAGAAATGCCCATAGCCCCCCCTGGTTACCGGCCCCTCATCCTCATTCATCTGCTATTTTACCATGTGACCGACTCGGTGTGACGGCTGTCATGGCGGAGCTACGGCCCCCAGTCATTGGCCACGTCAGTCTGCGCGCCGCTGGTCACCTGGTAGGTGGTCTGAGTGGCAAGCTCATAGACGAACACGTCCCAGTTGCCCGACCGGTTGGACGAAAAGACCAGATAGCTGCCGTCCGGCGAGAAGCGCGGCTGAATGTCATCGGCATCCGAGGCGATGAGCAGTTCGGGGGTCCCGCCGGTTGCGGTCACCTGGTAGATGTCGAAATGCTGGCTGCCGCTGGCTTTGCCCTGGAAAACAATCGTCTGTCCGTCCGGTGACCAGTCAGGCGCGGCCTCGATCAGCGCCGCGCTGTTAGTGGTGATGGGGAATGTCTGCCGCGTATTCAGATCGAGGGCGCGCAGGTCAACCGGATTGGCCGGAGCCATGCGGCTCATATCGGCGACGTAGACGATGCGCGAGCCATCGGGCGAAAAGGCGGGCCAGCTTTCGATGGTGTCGTCGTTGGTCAGGCGCTGCAATTGGGCCGGATCGCCCTGGCGATCGATCACTTGCAGGTAATACAGATCGGGCGTAGTGGAATCCAGGCCGCGGGCGACAAAGGCCAGGGCGCGCCCATCCGGTGACCAGGCGGGCATGTCCTGATCGATGAGTGTCGGTTTGCCCGTCCAGTAGACGCTGGCAGGGCGGGGATCGGTGCCCTGCAGATTATCCAGTTGCAGGATGTACTCGCGCGTGCCCACAGCGTACATGATGTAGGCGTACTCATTGCCGTTCGGCGACAAAGCGGGGGCGTGCCCGCGCGTGTTGGACGGGGTGATGGTACGCGCCATACTGCCGTCGGGCCGGATGAGTACAATCGGTTGATTGGCCGGATCAGCGGGTACGTTGCCGGAACGCATGATGATCTGGCCGGGCAGAGTGGCTGGAGGCGGCGGGAAAAGCGTCGGCGGGACAGCGGGCACAGGCGTCTTGCTGGGCGCAGGTGTCCAGGTGGGCGGTGGAGCAGTGGGGGAAGCTGGTAGGGGCGGCTGTGTGGCGGTGGGGAGCAGCGCAGCGGGCGTTTCGCTGGTCGGGGTGACAGCGGCGACGGCGGGCGGTTGGGGGCGTTCGCCGGACGAAACATCGCTCTCGTTACCTCCCTTGTTGCTCAGCACAATCGCGATGACGGCGATCAGCAGGACGATCGCCGCGACGCCGGTGCCAATAGCCAGATAGACGGTGGTACGGCCAGGCCCTGCGCCCTTGCGCTCTTCCTCAGGCGGTGGAACAAGCCCCGCTGATACTTCCAGTTGCTGCAGCAAACGGCGTGCTCGCTCGTTGTCCGGGTTGATGACCAGCACATTGCCCAGACATATCTGTTTTTCGTGTGGGTCGTCCGTCACCGCGGCGAGCCAGAACCACCCTTTCTCATTGCGTTCGTCCTGCTGCACGACCTGTTCCAGCAGGGTGCGGGCAACTGCGCGCTGCCCGGCACGCGCGGCTTCGATCCCCTGGCGCAAGAGTTCATTCACCTGCGATGTAGGTTCACCCTGGCTCATAGTTCCCCCTGCGAGTAAATGTCCCCCCGATCAATACTGGCGATTGATTAAGGCAACCATACGGGATAGCGGGTATCGCTGTCCCCGCCGAAGATGCGTTGCAAACCGCTGCCGTCTGGCTGGATAACGTACAGATCGAAGATCGGGCGGTCGCGGTTGGCGCTGAAGACGATCCAGCGCCCGTCCGGCGACCAGGCGGGATCGCGTTCTTCGGCGCGGATGTCGCGCACCAGTAAGGCGCGTTCACCGTCACCGTTGGCTGTCATCACGTACGGGTCGGTCGTCCCGCGGCGGTCAGAAAGGAAGACGATCCACTGCCCGTCCGGTGACCAGGCTGGCGAGAAACTGCTGTTGACGTTGTCGGTGAGCTGCTTGTAGGAACCGCCGTCAGCCCCTACTCGCCAGATTTCAGTGGCACCTGGCCCGCTGCGATCCGAGGTGAAGGCGATCCACCGTCCATCGGGCGACCAGGCCGGTTCGCGGTCATTGGCAGGGCCGGGGACCAGGGTGCGCATTTCGCCGGTTGTCACTGAGACCACGTACAGGTCGAAGTTGCCTTCTTTGTCCGCAACGAAGGCAATGATCTGCCCATCAGGCGACCAGGTGGCCTCTCCTGTGCGTTTGGCTTCCAGATGGGTCAAGCGGTGCGCTGTCCCGCCGTTGACGGGCGCGACGAACAGGTCTTCGAACTCTTCGGTGATGACTGTATCGCCTTCCAGATGGGTGCGGGCCAGCCGTCCCGTGAAGGCGACCCGCGCACCGTCGGGTGACAGAGCTGCGTCGTAGACTCCCGCGAATACAGGCAACACGCCTTCCGACAGGTCGTCAGCGGCAGGGGCCAGCGACAAAGACTGGGGCTGTGACCCGTCGCCCCGCACGGTGAACAGCGTCCATCCGCTCTGACCGAGTTGGCCGGACACCAGCAGTACATACGATTCCAGTGGGGGCGGCGTGATCGTGGGCGTGGGGGTGGCGGTGGGGGTGCGCGTCGCGGTCGGCGTCCAGGTTGGCGGCATGGTGTCGCGAGGAGGCAATGTGCGCAACATGCCGCCGATAGGGGTCGCGGTGGGTTGCCCGGAAATCCGTGTCGCCGAGGG
>DAOTZZ010000104.1:0-3719 GCA_034433965.1 Anaerolineae bacterium | reverse complement strand
CCCCGGCCACCATCAGCACACTCAGACCGCGCCATCCTCGCCCGTCGGACGGCGCGTACGGCTCACCGGTCATGTTCCAATACTCTCCACGCTTCGCCAACCCAATCCATACCAGTACACCTTCAGCGGGCGGGATAGTACCGCGCCCTGGCGCAATTGACAACGACGGGTGCCACACGCCAGTTGTCCGCTCTGCGGCTTGGTGCTATAGTGCCAGCATCTTGTGGCATGTTTCTCCGGCGACAAGGCTATGGACGCGCAAGAACTCTATCGTCAGGGCGTGATCGCCATCCGCGACGACAAAGACCTCGCCCGCGGACGCGAACTGCTCATCCAGTCGCTCAAGCTCAATCCCCGCAACGATATGGCCTGGCTGTGGCTGACCCACACCACTTCTGATCCGGCCAAACGTCTGGAACTGGTCGAGCGGGCGCTGCGAGTCAACCCCACCAACGAAGCCGCCCTGAAGCTGAAGGCCCGCCTGTTGTCTGCCGGGCAGCCGCCAAAGCCTGCCTCCCCTGCTCCTACTCCTGCACCGGACGGCTCGGCGACGGCACTCGTTGAGACAGAGCAACCTGCGTCACTCGTGGCAGAGGAACCGCCCGCGCCCGCTCTGTCAGCAAGCGAGGGGGATCCGGCCCTGGCGACGCCGTCAGCCATTCAGCCGCTGAAGCGCAAGACGATCGACGAGCCGGTCACCCCTGCCGAGCGCGAGCGCATCGCCCTGTTGATGGATCGCGCCGAAGCCTATCAACAGGGCGGGGACATCGAGCAAGCCATTGCCCTGTGGGTCGAGGTGCTATCCATGCGCGTAGACCACGAACTAGCGCTGCGCAATGCGGCGGGCCACCTGTGGAAGCTGCAATACTGGGACGACGCCAGAGAACTGATTCAGCGCGCCATTGACGCCGGTACGCGCGTGCCCACCGTCTATCTGACAGCCATAGACATGGCCGAACGGCGCGGCGACGCTGGCTGGAGCGCCGATCTGCGCGAGCGAGTGGCGACGCTACCCACCCCCGATGAAACGCTCGTCGTCAAAGTGGCCGATTACTATCTGGGACGCGGTGACGCGAACATCGCGCGGCGTTTCCTGGAGCAGGCCCTGGCCGCGCATCCGCACATGCCCGCCGCGCTGATCAAGCTGGGCGACATGGCGCGCGATGCCGGAGACAACATCGAGGCCACCCGCCTGTACGAACGCGCGGCGCGGGCCAAAGCGCCTGGCAAAATGCGCAAAGAAGTTGACAAGAAGCTGCGCACCGCCCTGCCTGTCCTCACCGACCGCGAGCGCGGCAACGTGTGGCTGGCAGTGCGCGAAGCGCTGGGGGTAGCAGGGCTGTTCCTGCTGCTGGGCTGGCAGGACGCGCGCCTGGACTTGCTGGCGCTGGGACCGCGACGCTGGCTGGGCGTGTTGATCAGTCTGGCGGGCGGCTACCTGCTGGTGACGGCCACCTCTTCCCCTCAGCAAAAGCCCCTGGCCGGATGGCTGGGCGGGACGGTGCCACCCCCGTCGCCCCCGCCCCCACCGCGCGGCCCGCTCGATCCTGAGCCGTTTCGCCCGCCGGGCCGTGCCTTGCAGGAACCAACCGAATTGCCCTTGCTGCCTGCGAGTGTGCGCCTGCTGCTGGCGCTGGCCGGATTGGTGTTGCTGATCCTGGCCTTTGTGCTCGTCTTCTCGCAATCGCTGGAGTGGGTAGGCGATCACCGTCCGCCCTATCTGCCCTGGTAAGGTTACCTCGCCGGAGGTCTGGGGCCATGTGTCTGCTCGTCGCTATCCTGGCCTACTTTCTGCTCATCCTGTTCATCTCCACCTTCCTGTTCCCCATGCCGGTCAACGACTCCGGCCTGGTGCGCTACCGTACCATTCCCTGGGCCACCCTGTCGCTGATCGTCATCAACACGGTGGTGTTCGTGCTGTGGATCGCCCCCGACCTCTATGGGCAGCAAGAGGGCAGCATCGTCATGGAGACGACGTTCGAAGATTACGTGGGCAAGATCAACACGTATGGCTTCAACGAAAAAGTGCTGCGCGACGGCCAGGGCATCATGGCCTTTGCCACGCTCACGTCCATCTTCATGCACGCCGATTTCTGGCACCTGTTTGGCAACATGGTTTTTCTTTGGGCCTTTGGGCGGCGCGTGGAGGATGCGTGCGGATCACCGCGCTTCTTCCTCTTCTACCTGTTGGCGGGCATGATCGCCAACGTCGGCAGCGTGCTGCTCAACCCCAAGCTCGATACCCTGCCATCCATCGGAGCCAGCGGCGCGATTTCCGGCGTGATGGGCGCTTTCCTGCTGCTGTTTCCGGGGGCGTGGGTCAACTGCCTGTGGGGGCTGGGGCTGATTCTGCGCCTGCCCTACGCAGCGATTCGGGCGCTTTCCAGCAAGGACGACTACAAGTTCTGGCGCTGGACGGTCCCCCTACCCGCCTGGCTGCTGCTGATCTGGTATGTGGTGCAGAGCTTTCTGCCCTCCATCGAGACCATCCGCAGCGACCAGGAAATTCAGGGGATCAACCATCTGGCGCACCTGGCCGGTTTTCTGGCAGCATTCACTGTGTTTTTCTTCGTGCGCAAAGACTTGCTGATGCGCTACCTGCAAGGCCGTTCGCTGTGAAGCCCGGTGCAGACCAAATGAGTCCACACGGCTTGTAGGCATTCGTCCCGCCTGCTAGAGTCTGAATCACTCACTGCTGTTTCCACACGAACATTGCCAGAGCATGGGAGAGTGCATCAAGCCATGAGCGACATACGAGTCGGCGTGTTGGCGCTGCAGGGCGCATTCATCGAGCACGAGAAAATGTTGCAGCAGGTGGGCGCACAGGCGGTCGAAGTGCGTCTGCCCCGGCACCTGGACGGCCTGGATGCCCTGATCATCCCCGGCGGCGAGAGCACCACCATTGGCAAGCTGGCAGTAGACTTTGGCCTGCTGGAGCCGTTGCGCGAGTTCGCCCAACACAAGCCGGTGTGGGGCACGTGCGCCGGTATGATCCTGCTGGCTCGCGACATCGGGCGCGATCAGCCTCTGCTGGGCCTGATGGACATCACCGTCAGTCGCAATGCCTTCGGACGGCAGGTAGACAGCTTCGAGACCGATCTCCATGTGCCCGCCCTGGGGCCGGAGCCGTTCCACGCTGTGTTCATCCGCGCGCCGCTGGTCACGCGGGTGGGGGAAGGGGTGGAAGTGCTGGCACGGCTGGAAGACGGGGGTATTGTCGCGGCGCGGCAGGGGCACTGGCTGGCGACCGCTTTTCACCCCGAACTGACCGGCGACTCGCGCTTTCACCGCTATTTCCTGCAAGAGGTCGGCAACCTGGTGCCGGTGCGCTGAACGTTGCGAGTAAGTTCTTCACTCAAGAACCAAGTGGTGAAACGGTAAATGAGGGAGCACCCCTGTTGGAGTGCTCCCCGTCCGTGTTGTGCTCACCACCCGCGCCCGGCGATGCGCTGCGCGTCGGGCATGGTCGTCACGCCGATGCCCACCATCGGCTCGCCCAGGTCGCGGCTGACCTCGGCGATGATATACGGATCGTTATAGTGGGTCACCGCCTGCACGATCGCCCGCGCTCGTTTGGCCGGATCGCCGCTCTTGAAGATGCCCGACCCAACGAAGACGCCGTCCATGCCCAACTGCATCATCAGCGCGGCATCCGCGGGCGTGGCAATGCCGCCCGCCGCGAAGTTCACCACGGGCAGCCGCCCCAGTTCGGCGGTTTC
>DAOTZZ010000103.1:0-3811 GCA_034433965.1 Anaerolineae bacterium | reverse complement strand
CGGCCCAGACGCCGCGCCGATGGCTCCTATGTGCGCCGCTGGAGCTTGTTCCGTGAAGGCCGACAGGCTTTTCTGACAGCTAGCTTCTACTCTTCAGCCTAGTGTCGCCCCCTCAGCCCGCAGCGCGGGAGAAGGGATGTCGCTCGTAGCGGCGCTGTTCTGCTGCGCCAGCGGGTGACAGCGCAGGCCGTTCCCCTCGCCCCGCGACGCAGTCGCGTGGGAGAGGGGCGCAGGGGTGAGGGCAAGTTCATACCAGGCTCTGAGCGCTTTTCGCGCTACGCCCAGGGGCCAGCTACGGCCCCTTTTCTGGGTCTGTATCGGGCGAGGGCGGCTGAGGTCTGGGGGTGCCGGTCCGGCTGCGCGGCGGGAGAGGGCGCAGCGGCCCGGAGGCGGGTTTAGGCGGCGTCTCTGAGCCCTTGCGTTGTACGGGCAACGGTTTGATGCCCCGTCCCGGCGTGCGGTGCACCGTGCGCTGGCTCTGCAACTCAAGCGGCGGGGCGACGTCCTGTTCCTCGCCGGAATCGGCGCTCGCTTTCAGGGGCACCAGCACACGGATGCGCGTGCCTTTGCCAGGGGCGCTGTCAATGTGCAGAGTGCCCTGGATCAGTTCGGCGCGTTCGCGCATGTTGACCATGCCCAGGCTGCCACGTTGTTCGTAGCCCGTCCCCACCGCCTGCAGGTCGAAGCCCACCCCGTCATCTTCGATCTCAACGGCTACCGCCCCGTTTTCAGCCAGCAGCCGCACCCAGATATGGCTGGACTGCGCGTGTTTGCGGGCGTTGTTGACCGCTTCTTCGGCGATATAGAAGAGCACGCCCTGCGCGTTGGCATCCAGCAAGCGTTCGACTTCGGGCGAGCCTTCGACCAGCACTGTCGTGTCGTAGGTGTCGCGCATTTTCTCGGCGAGTTGTTCCAGCGCAGCCAGCAACCCTTTACTTTCCAGGGCCAGCGGGCGTAGCGTGAACAGCATGTGACGGATCTCTTTGGTGGTGCGTCGCGCCAGCTCTTCGATCTTCCACAGTTCTTCCAGCGCCTGCTGAGGTTGCCGCTCCACCAGGCGGCGAATGTAGTTGATGCGCATGGCAATCGCCGCGACGGTCTGTGTGGGGCCGTCGTGCAGGTCGCGGGCGAGCTTCTTGCGGGCGTCTTCTTCCACCTCGACGATGCGCTCTTTTTCCAGCAACAGGTTCTGGTAGAGCACAGCGTTTTGCAGCGCCAGCGCTGACTGCGTGCCGATGGCTGTCATCAATTCCAGGTGTTCGTCGGAGAAGGCGTTGGGGCGGTCGGCTCCGAAGACCATCACCCCATATACGTCAAGGCCCGCCCGCAGAGGGATCGCCAGCACCGACTTGGCCTCTTGAAAGGCGACGAAATAACTCAGTTCCGGGTCGCGGTTGCCGTCGCCGCCGAAGACAGGCGTGGCACTGTTGAGCGCCAGACCCAACACCCCCTGTCTGCCCGGCACAGCGACCGTGGCGTCGGCGCGGGTCAGACCCTGTGCCGCGATCACGCGCAGCAGATGATCCTCGCCCTGGAAGAGCAGCACGGCGCTGATCAGACGCACGTCGGGGCCGAGTTCGTCGCGCAGGGCCAGCGTGCCGATGCCCTGGGCCGCTTCGAGCACGCGGCGGTGATCCAGCGAGGCGCTCAGCGCATTGGCCATCTCGTAGATGGCGCGCGCTCGTTCGCGGGCAGCACGCAGACGCTGCGCTTCGTCCAGCCGCTCTGCCCAGCTCATCTCGCGCAGACTACGCCGCGTGACCCAGCCCAACGCGCCTACACCGCCCAGCAGGAGCAGCGTGAGCGCCCAGTGAGCGAGCGACTCCCCGGTGAGCGGGTCGAGCAGCGCGCCGGGCAGGCTGGTCAGCGTGACCAGCAGCAGCGCCAGCAGCATCCCCCCCAGGCCAGCGCGGAAAGCCGCGGGCAAGATGGCCGCCGCGCCCAGCGCCAGCAACGGCGTGCCTGCGCCCCGGTAGGCCCAGAAGAACGCCCCCGCCAGCGCTCCGTCCAGCAGGGTGTTCAGCGCGGCGAGTAGGCGGGGGGGAGCGGCCAGGTTCAGCACGCCCAGCAACAGGTTGGCGGCTGCGCCCGCCCCCAGCACCAGCAACACCCGCTCGTCGCGATAGCTGGGGCCGGTCCCCAGCGCGTCGCCAGCCAGGGGACCAAGCAGGGCCACCCCCGCCAGCAACAGCCAGCGCAGCCAGAACAGGGTACCATCCAGACGCCGACCCGGTCTCATCCAGTCAGTCCGTTACCTGATGCCTCAAAACAAAAAAACCGCCCTACAAAATACGGCGGCTTCTGAAAAATCGGAGTGGGCGCGAAGGGACTCGAACCCCTGACCTCACGGATGTGAACCGTGCGCTCTAACCAGCTGAGCTACGCGCCCACGATTGCGCGCATTATAGCATCGTTGCCGGGCGCTGACAAGGCCATCGTTCCGATTTTTCTTCCCCGCCACCTGCGATTATACCGCGAACTGCCAGGGCAGACAGACGATTCCTGGCCAGAGGGAGCCTTCTGCCTTTGGGGCGGAAATCGCCGCAGGGACGCAGAGCGCTCGGCAGTTCCCCACTCTGACACCCCCCGCCCCGATCATTCCTTCGCACAAATCGCGCTCTTCGCGTTACAATCAGGCCCACACGTCCGCCACATGGCAATTGGCAGGGAGAGAAGGCGCGTGCAAGAGGATATTCGCACCACGCAAGAGATTTTCGGCGACCTGTTCGGGGGGCTGGCCAGCCTGGGCGCGCGCGGCGTTGACGGGTTCGTCATCGCCAAGGCGCTGGCTCGCCTGCTCATCCAGCAGGGGATCATCCAGAAAGAGACGTTCATCGCCACCATGCGCGAGGTCGCCCGCGAGGAACTGGAGGAATCAGACGAAATCACCCATTTCCTCAGCGAGACGTTCACCGAGATTCTCGATCAACTGGCCCTGCGGGCCGAAAGAACCAGAAGCGAGCGCGGAACCGACGAACGCTAACATGGATGTATGGTTTCGCTGGAAACCGATCTCGACCGGATCGCGGCGCTGGCCCAACAGCACCGCGACGATAACCGGGCGTTTGCCCATTTCATAGACATCATGTGGGAGCGCGAGGGCCGCTCCGATGCCGAACTAGACGCCCTCGTCGAACAGATTGCCGCCGACGTCAGCCGCACCATAGACTGCACGCGGTGCGCTAACTGTTGCCGCACGTTGACGGTGGGGTTGGAGCCGGACGATGTGTCCCGCCTGGCGACGGGGACGGGCACTTCTGCCAACGAGGTGCTGGCGCGTTACGTGGATCGGGCGGCGGGCGCGGCGCTGGGCGAGTGGGCGACGTTGCGCGGCGTGCCCTGCCCCTTCCTGCGCGATAACCTGTGCAGTGTCTACGCGCACAGGCCCCTGGCCTGTTTCCACTACCCGGCCTTCACGCCCGACTTCCGTTGGCTGCTCGACTACATTCTGGAGGACGCCGGGCGCTGCCCGATCGTCTTCAACGTGATCGAGCGCCTCAAGGCCCGGCTAGGCTGGTGAGGACGAAAACGGGGGAACCAACGGCTGACTCCCCCGTTTCAGGCTATGGTATGTGCCGCAGCAGGCTAGAGCGTGTTAGTCGCTTCCCTGCCCTTAGCCCCCGCCCCTTCTTACGCACGGCGGGTTTCGAAACCAGCCCCTACAGGTCCCCTCGCCCCGCAACACAGTCGTGTATAGACCGGACAGATAGGTAACACTCGTTCGGAGACATAGGTGACACTTTGGAAGACAATAGGGGCACTGGCCACATCAACGGCAGCAGGAGGTCCAAGTGCCCTGGAAAGCGATGGA
>DAOTZZ010000102.1:0-11218 GCA_034433965.1 Anaerolineae bacterium | reverse complement strand
GTCCACCACCACGTCAACACCGGTCGCCTGCTCGAAGGCGCGGATGTTGCGCCCGTTGCGCCCGATGATGCGCCCCTTCATTTCCTCGGAGGGCAGGGGTACCACGCTGACAGCGATCTCGTTGACCTGTTCGGAGGCGATGCGCTGAATGGCCAGGGCGATGATGTCGCGCGCCCGCGTGTCGGCTTCGAGCTTGGCCTCGGCTTCGACCTCGCGGATGCGGCGGGCCATATCCTGGCGTGCTTCTTCTTCGACCAGGCGCAACAGTTCCTGGCGCGCCTCTTCGCGCGTCATCTCGGCCATGCGTTCCAGCACTGCCTTTTGCTCTTCGAACAGTGTTTCGATCTCGTTCTGGCGCTTGTCGAGCTTGCTCTGGCGCTTGTTGAGCGCCTGTTCGCGCAGTTCCAGCCGTTCATAACGGGCGTCCAGGTCTTCGCGGCGTTTTTGCAGGCGGTCGCTCTCGCGGTCGAGTTCGATGCGGCGACGCTTGGCGTTGTCCTCGGCTTCGCGCTGAATACGCAGCGCTTCGTCGCGGGCTTCGATGACGATCTGCTTGGCCTGATCTTGCGCCTCGCTGAGCAGGCGCGCCATTTCTTCTTCGGCCTGGCGTTTGCGGCTTGTCATCTGGGTTTGCTGGTACAGGTACAGTCCCCCGCTGCCCAGTCCAACGCCAATCGCCAGCCCTACCAGGGCCAATACGATTTCCATACGGCGTTCTCCTCATTCGTTGTCAGGGTTGTCGTCTGCTGCAAAGAATTCCGGTTGTTCGTGTGCCAGTTGTTCCAGTATGACCGAGACAGCTTCGCGCACGGTCTCGTAGTCGAATCCGCGTCGGTTGAGAAAGGCGCCCAGCTTTTGCCGGAAGGCCGCCCGCGACAGGCCGCGCCAGCGCCGCACGGCGGACTGAGCCGCGCGCACTGCCGAGTCCAGCGGATTGGTCTCCGCCAGGGCGGCCTCGATCACCTCGTCTGCGATGCCCTTCTGGCGCAGTTCATAGCGCAGAGCCTGCCGGCCACGCGGACTGGAGCGCTCGCGACTTTCGATCCAATAGCGGGCGAAAGCGCGATCGTCCACGTAGCCCAGTTCAGTCAACCGGGTCAGGGCCTGGTCAACAGCGCTGGCCGAGAAACGTCTGGCCCCCAGGCGCTGGCGAATCTCGGCACAACTGTAGGGTCGGCGGGCCAGCAGGCGAGCGGCATAGTCCACGGCGCGCGTCACTTCGTCGAGCGCACACAGGGCGTCAATCTCGGCCTGCGTGAGCACCTGGCCGGTTTTCAGGTGCGCTGCGGCCAGGCGAGACAGGCCGAAGGCGAACTGACCATCCAGGTAGACGTTGACGCGCTCTTTGTCCTGCTGCTGGATTTCCAGCGCTGTGATGGTGCGCCCGACCATCGCCATCCCCAATATAAAACAGCCGTAGCCCTACGCCACGGCTGTTTTTCAACATCAGTGCAGAACTGCCGACCTGCTGTTCGCGCAGCCCGGTCTGTCTCGAATGGATTAGCGCGTCTGGCGCGTTCGGTGCCGGTCAACTGGTCAAGATTGACCGCACCGTTCATTATTCGTTGCGGTTCCCGCCAGGAGGTCAGACAAACACAATCACTCTCAGCTCACGCTGTCGGTGTGCTCCTACCCGCTCTTGCGACCGATGATTGCTCGCCCTCACTGTCTTCGTCTCCCAGGGCTTTCCGATCGACGCCAGTCACCCGTCCAGAAAAGCCGGCGCGTCGCGCCAGAGCATGAATTGACGGGTATTCGGGTGTGCTGATCTACGCGCGGGTACCCCGCGGAATACTCGCTGGCCATCACCATCCATTCGAGGATGGACCTGCCGTCAGGTTCGAGTTCCGTACCACAACCGTGGCCCGAAGCTTTTTCTCGGATTGTAGTTATATTATCCACAACTAAAGTAGAATGACAAGCGCGTTAAAAATCCGGGCGTATTCGGGTTTTGGGCAGTGATCTTGAACCGCCGAGACACAGAGGGCGCAGAGGAGAAAACCATCAAGAACCCTGTATCTTTCTCTGCGGTCTTTGTGATGGATTCTGCCCCCAGGTCCGAATGCGCCGAAAGAGCGAGAGCGTATCTTATCTTCGCGACAGGGATTGAACCGTAGAGGATACTCTGTGCTCAACGAGTCGTTCCGCTATGAACGCGGTGAGCTTTGTTGTGATGGCCTGCCGCTGCGTGCGATCGCTCAGACCACAGGCACGCCTGTCTATGTGTACAGTGCCGCGCGGTTACGCCACAACGTAAGGCGGTTGCAGCGCGCTTTCGCCCCCCTGAAGGCCGAACTCCATTACAGCCTGAAGGCGAATCCCAACTTGACGCTGGTGCGGATGCTGTCTCAGGCCGGTCTGGGCGTGGACGCGGTCAGCGCGGGGGAGATTGACCGGGCATTGCGGGCCGGTGTTGATCCGGTGCGTATTGTCTTCGCAGGGGTGGGCAAGACATCTACCGAGATCACCTTCGCGCTGCGGGCGAAGATAGGCTGGTTCAATGTGGAGAGTCGCGACGAACTGGCCCAGCTCGACCGGCTGGCAGGTGAGGAAGGACACATTCCTCAGGTGGCGTTGCGCCTGAATCCTGGGATTCAGGCACAGACGCACCCACACATTGCCACTGGCCATGCAGCAGCCAAGTTTGGCATGCCGCCGGACGTGGTGGCCGACCTGTTGGAAGCGCGCCGTGCCTATCCGCACCTGCACCTGGCAGGGATTCATGTGCACATTGGCAGCCAACTGGGTGCCGTGACAGAAACCGTCGAGGCGGTGTGCCTGGCGCAGTCGCTCGCTGCACCGCACCCCGACGTCCGGACGCTGAACATCGGCGGCGGCTTCCCCGTGCCCTACACACCTGACGATCATTACCCGCAGCCGGAGGACTTTGCCCATGCTCTGGCTCCCCTGGTCACGGGATGGCGCATCCTGGCCGAGCCGGGGCGCTCGGTGATCGCTGATGCTGGCGTCCTGGTGATTGGGGTGGTGACGGTCAAAGAGCAGGGCGGGCAACGCTTTGTGATCGCTGACGGAGGCATGACCGACTTGCTGCGTCCGGCCCTCTACGGTGCCACCCATGAGGTCGTCCCCTTCGAACAGCGCGACGGGCCACTTGCGCCCGCTGTCGTCAGCGGGCCAGTGTGCGAATCCACCGATGTCCTGCACCGCGCAGCATTGCTTCCACTGCTCAAGGCCGGAGATCGCCTGGCCGTGCTCACTGCCGGGGCGTATGGGATGGCAATGGCGTCGAATTACAACCTGCGCATCCGCCCGCCCGAAGTGCTGGTAGAAGGTGGCGGCTGGCGGGTGATTCGTCGCCGCGAGACCTGGGACGATCTGCTGCGGCTGGAGACCGAGGCGCTGGATGGCGCGTAGCCAGAACGGCCAATCAGCGCTGGCGGGCGCGTAGCGCCAGCAAAGCCGCACCAACTACCGGCGGATGGCGGGGCAAGGGCAAACGGGGAAGATCGAGCGCCCGACAGAGCGCCAGGCTCAGCGGGTTGGGTGCGGTCAGCAGCCCCCCAGCGAAAGCGATGGGCGGTTGCTTCATCTGCAGGCGACGGATCACCGTCCGGGCGGCCAGGGCCAGTTCGTCACAGGCACGGGCCACAATCTCCGTCGCGACCGGATCGCCTGTTTCTGCCTGAGATAGCACCAGCGGTGCCAGCGCAGCGACTTCGCGCGTACGCCGGGCTTCGCGATCGTAAAGCCAGGGCACCAGGGCGTAGGCATCGGGCAATTGCAACGTGCTCAATACCGCGTCGCTGAGCGCAGTGCCGGGACCGCGTCCGTCAGCGGCGCGCGCGACCGCTTTCAGCGCCTGCCTGCCCAGCCAGTAACCGCTGCCCGCGTCGTCGAGCAGGTAGCCCCACGCGCCTGCCAGGGCCGACTTGCCCACTTCGTTGACGCCATAGGCCAGCGATCCCGTCCCCGCCAGGACAAGCACGCCCAGCCGTTCACCCAACGCGCCGACCAGGGCGATCTCGTAGTCGGCGCTGGGGGCAACGAGAGCGCCGGGCAATACAGTCCTCACGACGTCGCGCAGCCAGGGGATGGCGGAGGCGCTGTGACACGGCGCGGCTCCGGCGATGCCGATCCCCACGGCGGTGATCTGCTCTGGCTGCAACCTGGCGCTTTGCAAGGCCTGGCGCATAGCTCCCTGAATCATTGTCCGCGCCGTCTCCAACCCGACGACCGCCGGATTGACGGTGTCCGCCAGGCTCTCAGCGACCGCCTTCAGATCGGGCGTGAAGATCGCCACGCGCAGGTGAGTACCCCCGCCGTCGATCCCCATCACATAGTTCGCGTTTGCGCTCATAGTGTCCAACCACTGCCGGTCAGCGAGGTTCCGGCAATGCCTGCGCCAGGGCGTCGGCCAGACTGCGCACGGTCAAGACCTGTACCTGGGGGGCTGGTGCTTCCTCGCGCCGGTAGGTGCGCGGCACCATCACCCGCTTGAAACCAAGTTTGGCCGCCTCGCGCACGCGCAACGAAGTCTGGCTGACGGCGCGCAGTTCCCCGCTGAGGCCGATCTCGCCGACGAAGGCCATATCGGCGGGCACGGGCCTGTCCCATACGCTCGACGCGATGGCGACCGCGATAGCCAGATCGGCTGCCGGTTCGTCAATCTTCAGGCCGCTGATCACGTTGACGAAGATGTCCTTTTCATAGAGCCTGATGCCGAGTCGTTGCGTGAGCACCGCCGTGATCAGCAACATGCGGTTAGGGTCAACGCCATTGGCAGTACGGCGCGGGTTGGGGTAGACCGTCTGGCTGGCGAGCGCCTGCACTTCGATGAGCAGCGGGCGCGTGCCCTCCAGCGTCACCGCGATGGCGCTGCCCGGCGCGTTGACCACGCGCTCGGCGATGAACACTTCGGAAGGGTTGACAATCTCCACCAGGCCACGGTCGCGCATTTCGAAAACGCCCACCTCACTGGTGGGGCCGAAGCGGTTCTTGACGCTGCGCAGCAGGCGATACGCCTGGAAGCGGTCGCCTTCCAGGTAGAGCACGGTGTCTACAATGTGTTCCAGCACGCGCGGCCCGGCGATGATGCCCTCTTTGGTCACATGCCCCACCAGAAAGACGGCGATGCCACTGGTCTTGGCCAGTTCGCGCAGTTGGGCGGCGCACTCTCGCACCTGGCTGACGCTACCCGCTGCCGAGGCTTTGCCTTCCAGATAGGTGGTCTGGATCGAATCTATGATCAGCAGGCGCGGCTTGATTTTTTCCACATGCGCCAGGATCGCGCCCATTTCCGTCTCGGTGACCAGATACACGTCGCCGGCGTTCAGGCCCAGCCGTTCGGCGCGCATCTTGATCTGGCGCTCGCTTTCCTCGCCGCTCACATAGAGCACCGGTCCGGCGACGGGTTCCATCAGCGCGGCGACCTGCAACAGCAGCGTGCTTTTGCCAATGCCGGGATCGCCGCCGATGAGCACGACGCTGCCCGGCACCAGCCCGCCGCCCAGCACACGCGCCAGCTCGGCGACCGGCACCGGATAGCGATCGTCACTTTCGGCGGTCACGTCATTCAGGCGTTGCGGTTGCGACCGAGGGGCGCTGGCCGGTCGCCCTGCGCCCGGAGGGGCTTCTGGCTCCTCGACCAGCTCGATCATGGTGTTGAATTCGCCGCAGCCGGGGCAGCGCCCCATGTAGCGGGGCGAGCGCCGCCCGCAGTTCTGGCATTCGTAGTACACACGCGCTTTGGCCATGACATTCGCTCTCTGGGGAGGATTAATCCTGCGCCTCAGTGTAGCGCGAACAGGTGTTCTGCGCAATGGACGAGACGATTCACCACAGAGGGTACAAAGAGCACAGAGCAGCTCTCAGTCTCTCTCTGGGCTTTCTCTGCGCTCTCCGTATTCTCTGTGGTTCTTGCTCTTTACTAGCCGTTGATGCGCGGGTCGCCCGGCGCAACCTCGAACTGTGCTGCCCAGGGCACGTAGTGACTGTGGAATTCTTCGCGGTCAATGATCACGCGGTCGCCCTCATAGACAGTGCGCCAGACGTACACATCTGCGCCGCTCACGGCGTAGTCCACCTGGCGAATTTGACCGGGGGCAAGCTGCGGGTTAGCCCGGTAGATGGGGGGCGGCGGCGCGGTCTGGTTGCGGATCACCGGACCTTCTTTGACCACGCGCCGGTTCATGCTGGTGCTGTAGAACTTCCAGGTGATGGTGCTGTTAGCCGTGTTGACGTAGGTCTCGATCAGCAGATGATAGGGCGTATCGTTGAGAAAACGGAAGTCCACGATGGGCGAGTAGACCGTCGCATCCATGCCCGGCCCTTCGCCCTCTTCGTAGTAACCCACGCGGTAGGCATGTTCGACGCGCTCCAGGATGGGGAAACCGCCGTAGAAGGCCGTCTGGAAGGCGGTGGTCGCCACCTGGCATACGCCGCCGCCCACGCCAGTGATGGTCTGGTTGCCGACGATGATCAGGCCCTGCTCGTAGCCGGTCTCCACACTGACATCGCCCAACCACTCGTTGAAGGAGAAAATACCTCCCGGTGGGATCACCAGCCCGTGAAAATTGGCGGCGGCGACCTCGATGTTGTGGCGGCGGGCGGGGGTCGAGCCGTAGAAGTAGGTGGTTTTCTGGACGATGCGCTCGGTGATACCCAGCTCGGCAGCGGTGGCCGTGTCGGGGATGGCTGCGGGAATGGCCTGGAAGACCAGTCGCACCCGCCGCGCGGCAGGGTCTGCCGCGAAGACCGCCTGCTCGAACTGCGCCAGCGTCTGTTCGACATCCAACGCGCGCCCGTCCACGCTGTTGCGGATCACCTGAAGCTGGCGCGTGGCGTCGTCGAAGACGAAACGGGCATTTTCGGGCTTCACCGCCAGTTGGGGGGCCAGTTCGTTGAGGAAGGCGCGCGGCTCTTCCAGGTTGATCCCCACTTCATAGCTGGCTGTGCCGTCCGCATTCTGCACCAGCTCGATGGTGAGCATCTTTTCCAGCGAGGCAACCTGCGCTACCCAGGGGCCTTTATCCGTTCCGTCTTCCGGCGCGATGTAGAACTCCACCGGCGCGGACAGGGCCAGATTGACCCGTTCAGCCGCCGCGCTGGCATCCCACACCGTGGGCTGTGCTTCCCGTACCACCAGCGCGATCTCGCTGTGCGTGGCCAGGCGCACGATCTCCTGACGCAGCGCGGCAAGCGTGGCCGTCACGTCTACCGCTCGCCCGACCTGTGCCGGAGAGGCAACCGCCTGTCCGTCGCGCACGGTGAGCGCTGCGTCCAGCACCGGGCGGTTGATGAAGGCGGTGGCAATGTTGGTGAGGACGCGCTCGGCTACTGACTGATCGTAGGTGATCACCGGCACGACCGGAAATCCATTCAGGCGCATGTCGAGTTGCGCCAGCAGGTTGTCCAGCGCATTGCCGTTGCGCCCGGCGCGGAAGGCCGCGTCTACGGTGGCCTCCACGTCTAGCGACACGCCCAGTTGGCCTGCTGTGTACTCCCAGCGCTGATCGCCGTAGGTGAAGGCGAAGCTCGCGCTGTCGGCGTAAGTGAAGCGACCGGCCAGGGCGTGCATCGCTTCCTGGCGCGTCATCCCACTCAGGTTCACCCCCAGCACAGTAGATACACCGGGATATATCTCGTTGTGATGGATGAACTGATAGCCGGTCACCACCAACACCAGGGCGAAGAACACCAGCACCAGTCCTGTCAGGCTGAGCATGATCAGACGCGGTAGCCAGGGATTGACAGGGGCACGGGCAGAACGGGAACGGGCATACGGATATGGCGGGTGAGAGTAGGGAAGATGCGGAGCGCTCATGATCACCACCCGAAAAACTGTCTATGGGTTGCCGGAGCGAAAATACCCCAGGCCGATGATTGTATGGTAGCATGTTTGGGCACGGGCGACAATTGGGCGGGAGTGCTGGGGGGCGTCTCATGTTCGGGGCAAACAGCTTTGAGCCGCGGAGACGCCGGGAACGCCGAGGGAAAAGAAAAGAGAACATCTCCGTGTTTCTCTCTGCGCTCTCTGGGGTGTGTTTTTCGTCAGTTTGCACTTATCCGGGCATTTGCAACTAGCAGGGGAGGGCGCCATGAGCGAGCTACCTACTAACCTGGAACAGAGTCCGCCAGACTCGGCGGCTCGCCCTCGTTCGTCGTTGCGCGAGGCGCGCCGTTCGGTCATTCAGCGCGCTCATGCGACCAAAGAGGCCGCCGCCGATCAATTGATCACGGCGGCGGAGCGCATCCGGGCGGAGGCTTTGCGCAGCGGAGATGAAGTTGCGCTGCGCCAGGCGAATCAGCTTGCGCGCAGCCTGGAACGGGCCGCTGTCTATCTGCACGGCCACACCTTCGACCAGATGACCGGCGATGCCACGCAGTTTGTGCAGTCCAAGCCCTGGCAGGCGGTGATCATTGCCTTCTTGCTGGGGGCGGTGTTCGGGCGCACTTTGCGGCGCGGGCGTCCGTGAGCGGCGCAGGGCACGCGGGGAAGGTGGAGGACTGATGGTCAGACTGGTGATTTTGTTCCGGCAAGGCACGAAGAGCGGCACATTCGATCTGCGCTATGCCCGTAACCTGGCCCTGCTGCGCAAGATGCCCGGCGTGCAGGTCGTGCGCGAAAGCCAGGTGCTCGGCGGGCCGGCGGGGCAGGCTCCTTATCACCGCATGGTGGAAGTGAGCTTCGCCTCCTTCGACGCGCTCGACGCCGCGCTACGTTCGCCCGAAGGGGTGGCAGCAGGCAAAGACTTGATGGATTTCGCAGGCACCAGCGCGGAGGTGCTGTTCGTGGAGGAAAGCCCCGACCTGTCGGCGGGGCCACTTGGCCCGGCCAACCTGCAGGCTTTCCTGGACAATCATCAGATTGACGCGGAAATCGTCTTTCCGGGCGCGCCCACGCCAACTGTCCCGGCAGCGGCGCAGGCGCTGGGCGTGGAGGTGGATCAGATCGTCAAGTCGGTGGTGTTTCTGGTGGACGACCGACCTTTCCTGGTCTATGGTTGCGGCACCCGTCGTGTAGACCCGCGCAAGCTGGCCGAGCGGCTGAACGTCAGTCGCAAGAAAGTGCGCCTGGCCGACGCCGATCAGGTGCTGGAGATCACCGGCTACGCGGTGGGTACGGTGCCGCCTGTCGGGCTGAAGACGCCCATGCCCGCTTTCATGGACCCGGCCATTCAGCGCTACGAGACGGTTTACGCGGGTGGCGGGGGTATGGATGCCCTGCTGCGCATTCGCAGCGCCGAACTGTTGCGCGTCAGCGGGGCGGAGATCGCGCCCATGTTGCGCGACGACGAGGCCGAGACCGAGAGTGTGGACGCCGCGGACGAGCCTTGACGCTCACGGGCTTGTTGATACAATAGTAGGATGTAGGCCCCCATAGCTCAGAGGATAGAGCGTTGCCCTCCGGAGGCAGAGGCCCAGGTTCGAGTCCTGGTGGGGGTACTCAGCCCACAGCCTGCCGGTTACTGACGGCAGGCTTCGCTGTTTATAGCTGCCAACTTGGTGAAATTGCATAGCAACTCTGCCTGACCGATGGGGTTGATTCTGCGGGATTAACCCAAAATCGTGTTTACCGGTCGCCTTACCTGCCAGTGAGACTGGCAGCGCTTTGAAATCGGGAGTTGCTCTGCAATGACCTACGCCGATGTCCTTCGTCCCACTGCCAGGAGCCATGCGTTTCTGTACGATGTGGTGCTGGTGCTGAGCGGCTCGCTGTTCATTGCGCTCTCCGCTCAGTTTGCCATCCCCTTACCCTTCAGTCCCGTGCCCGTGACCGGTCAGACCCTGGCCGTACTCATGGTTGGGGTATTGCTGGGCAGCCGACGGGGCAGCCTGAGCGTGCTGACTTACCTGCTGCAGGGTGCGCTGGGGTTGCCGGTCTTTGCGGGCGGAGTCGCCGGCCTGGCCCGGCTGACCGGCCCGACGGGCGGCTACTTGATCGGTTTTGTCGCGGCGGCGTACCTGGTCGGCTGGCTGGCTGAGCGGGGATGGGATCGCCACTTCGAGACTACGTTGCTGGCGATGGTGTTGGGCAACGTCGTCATCTACACGTTCGGATTGCTCTGGCTGGCCCGGTTCGTGGGGACGGAGAAAGTGCTGGCGCTGGGCCTGTGGCCTTTCGTCCCCGGTGATCTGGGCAAGATACTGCTGGCGACGGCCTCTTTGCCCTGGGGCTGGCGATTGCTGAACCGTCGCGGCTGGAACCGCTGACCTTCCAGGCACAAGAAAGACCGGCAGCGGGCAGAGCCGGTCTTTCGTTGCCAGGACTGCCGGTCAGAAGAGGTGTTGTTCGATCAGGTGTGTGCCTGGCCCTGGGCGGTTGGCGAGCACGTCGCGCACGTCGAGCAGGGCGTGCAGCGCTGCCTCGACGTAGGGTGCGTCTTTGCCCTGGCACAGCACGTGCACGTTGGCTCCTGCGTCAATCGAGAAGTACGCCTCCAGCCCTTCGGCGCGCCATTGTCGTACCGCGTGCATGATGCGCACTGTCTCCGGCGACCAGTACAGCAGGCTGGGGCGCGAGGTCATGGCGACGGCGTGCATGCGGATCGCTTCCTGCTCCGTCTCCTCGCCAAAGGTGGTGAAGTCGCGGGCCAGGATGGCCGCGCGCACCACCGGCAATGCCCGTTCCGCTTCGGCTAAGCGCGCCGCGGCGAAGGGACTTGGCTCGGCCAGTTCGTGCCCCCTGGATGAACCAACCTCTTTGTGCTCGGTCTGTACGATGGCGATCAGGTCGCGCAGGTCCCAGTGATCGGGGGGGGCGATAGACTCGGCGAAGGACTCCTCGCTCGTCTCGCCGGCATGCCACTCCACAAACCCCGCCGGAATGGAACGACAGGCCGATCCCGACCCCTGGCGGGCCAGGATGGTCAGCGAGCGCTCGTCGAGCTGCAATCCGGCAGAAGCGCAGGCGGCGACTGTCAGCGCGGCGAAGGCCGAGGCCGACGACGCGATTCCCGCTCCCATGGGGAAGGAGTTGCGCGAGACCACCCGCGCCCGCACCTCGATACCGGCCAGCGCCCGGATGCGATCCAGGTGTTCGCTCACCCGACGCGCGGCGTGCGGCGGGGCGGGTTCGCCGCCGATCTCAACCTCGTCGGTGCGCAGCGCCTCGTCGAACGCCACCGTGGTGACCGTGGTGGCGTTGTCCAGGTTCATGGAAATGGACGAATTGAGCGGCAAGCGCAGCAGGTGATCCTTGCGGCCCCAGTACTTGATGAAGGCGATGTTGGCGCAGCTTAGCGCTGTCGCTTTGACG
>DAOTZZ010000101.1:0-4257 GCA_034433965.1 Anaerolineae bacterium | reverse complement strand
GGGCTGGGGTTGGCGGTGGGATTGTTGTTGCTGGCCGGGCACGCGCAGACGGCCTGGTACGGGCTGCTCGGCGCGGGGGCGTTCGCCCTGTGGCTGACGGTCTGGGGTGGGGCCTCTGTCTCCTGGCGCAGACGGGCGCGCGGGCTGATCCTGGCCGGCGCGGGGGTTGCGCTGGGCGTTGGGATCGCCGCCGTGCAGTTGCTGCCGACTGCCGAATACCTGCGTCATTCCGACCGCGCCTCTGGCGTGGACTACGAGCGCCTGACCAATCTCTCGTACCATCCGGCGCGGCTGATAACCCTGCTCGCGCCCAATTTCTTCGGCTCGCCTGCCGACGGCAGCTACTACACCGAGGGCGCGTATTTCGAAGATGCCGCCTATGTGGGCGTCATCCCGTTGATCGCCGCGGGCGCGGCGGTGTGGGCCTGGGCGCGGACTCGCTTCTTTGGCCGCAGGGCAAGGGCAGGTTTCCAAACCCACCCCTACAACGGCGCATCCGTTGCCTTCCTCACTGAGATGCTGAAGACTGTCCCTTTCTGGCTGGGGTTGGCGTTGGTGGGGCTGTTCTTCGCCCTGGGCAAGTACAACCCGGCCTTCCGCCTGTTCTATGATCATGTGCCCACCTTCGATGCTTTCCGTGAACCGGTGCGCTGGCTGATCCTCACTGAGCTGGCGCTGGCAGTTCTGGCGGGCGCGGGCGTGGAGCAGTGGGGGCGCGGACCGCGCATCGTCTTCTGGTCGCGACTGGCAGCGGCGGGCGGCGGCGGCATGGCGTTGATGGCCCTGGGCGCGCGCGCCTGGGCGGACCTGAGTCTGCCGGAACTGGAAACGATGGCGCTGGCCGTAGCCGCGACCGGCGCTGCGATCGCCGTCGCCGCACTGCTGACGCTGGTGCAGCCACTCGCCCCGGCCACCACGACGCCGCGCCCTCTGTGGCGGGCGACGGTGCTGCTGGCGGTGACGCTCGACCTGGCCTGGTTCGCCGATGGGCTGAACCCGACCGTCCCCGCCTCGTTCTTCGAGCGACGCCCGGAGATGGCTGTGACGGGGCGCGTGTACTGGTTCGATGACTATCAGCACGATGTCACCTTTGGCACCGACGAGGACGAGAAGGAAAAGCCGCCCATCGAGGGCTTCTTCGATCTCAGCGACTATCGAATCGCTGTGCAGCGGCGCGACGACCTGCGGGCCTCGTGGTTGCCCAACCTCACCATGCTCGATCGTGTCCCCGCGCTGGACAACAACGATCCGCTATTGCCGGAGCTTCACAGCCGTTACGTGGCGCTGATCGAGGAACTGGGGCCGGAGTCCAGCGCGTTGCTGCGGGCGGCGAGCGTGATGCGCGCTTTCGGGGTCACGCCGGAGGGATGGAGTGGAGCGAATCCCGCAGTTGCAACCGGCGCGGACGGCGCGACCGCCTGGCTGGTGACGGAGGCCGTGTGGACTGATTCCGACGAGGCGGTCGTCGCCGCGCTGCGCAACCCGGCCTGGAATCCGGCGCAGACGGTCGTTCTGGCGGGCGCGACGGGCGGGGAAGAGCGGGGGGCCAAAGTGTTCTCCGCGGCCAGCGTCGTCCCCATGACGGCACTCCCCGCGGAGCGCCGTTTTCGCGTCACAACGGACGTCCCCGCCTATCTGGTCTTCGCCGAGACGTGGTATCCGGGCTGGTCGGCAACGGTGAACGGCACATCAGTCCCCATCCTGCGCGCGAACCTGGCCTTTCAGGCGGTTGCCGTGCCCGCCGGAGAGTCCGAAGTCGTCTTTCGCTACCGGATCAACCATTTCGCCGCAGGCGTGACGATCTCCGCCGGGGCGCTGCTCGCGGCACTGGCCTTGCTGCTCGGCGGACGCATCCGGCAGAGGCGGGCAGACTGACCTCACCCGGCGACGACGAAGGCGATCAGGGCAATCCATAGCGTGCTGTAAAGCAGGGCGCGCCGTTGACGGTGCGCCGCCGCGTACCACACGGTCGCCAGCACCAGGCCGGGCATGAAGCGCAGCAGTCCCAGGAACTCGCGGTAGGTGGAGAAAGGCACGAAGGGCATGATGGCCGCGTTGGCCAGCAGCAGGCACGCGGACAGATCGCACTGCCCGACCCGCCAGTCGCGGAGCGCCCGCCAGAGTCCCCACAGGCTGGGCAGTACTGCCGCCGGAAGCACCAGCAGCACGCCCAGCACCAGGAAGACCAGCAAGCCGCCCTCGCTGGCGATGCGCCATACGCCCGCGTAGGGGATGATCTCGAAGGGAGTTGCCAGCGCGCCGCCTGAACCAATCCCCGGCGTGCCCACCCAGGCAAGCAGCGCGATCTGCCAGGCCAGGAACGGCGCGGCGGCGATGATCATCACCAGGGCGGCGCTGCGCCAGCGTCTTTCCTGTAGCAGAAAGAGCACGATGCCGGCGGCGCACAATAACGTTGTCTCTTTGGCGAGGGCAGCCAGCGCCAGCAGGATCGCCGCGCCCATCCACCGCTCGCGAGTGGCCAGCCACAGCGCCCCGACAACCAGCCCATAGGCCAGCGCTTCGGTCGTGCTCAGGCGCACGGCCATGAACACACCGGCGAACAGTCCGTAGGTCAGTGCGTACCAGCGGCTGACCCGCGCGGCGATCAGCAGGTCTTCGAGCAGCGCCGTGCTGACGACCAGCGCGAGCAGGTTCACCCCGACGAATGTCCACGGGATCAAAGGCGTATGCCCCAGGCTCAGGGCGCGGCCCAGAGCGGGGAGCAGGATCCGTTGCAGGCGGTAGGCGGGGGCGTCCAGACAATCCGGCGAGTTGGCGGGATCGCGGGCGATGTAATAGGCGAACTGCCCGTCATACCCTTCGGTGCCCTCGGCGCAAGCTGTCCCATCGGCTCCGGCGCAGGCGCTGAAACACTCGCCGAGGGTCACGAACGCCAGCGGATCGGCGTCGTTGGCGGCGAAGATGGCGCTCAGGTAGACCAGGTTCAGCAGCAGGACGATCGTCCAGGGCCGAAACCGCGCAGGGGAGGGCAAGGCACGCAGTTTGATCATGGTTGGCAGTGATCAGTGAAGGCAAAAGCGCCTCTTCTCGCCCCGCGAGGCACTCGCGAGGGAGAGAGATTTAGGGTGAGGGGAAAATACTGCGCAGAAGTTCATCACCGCCTCTAGATTGCCAGCCAACGGGTGATGCGCCGTCCCTCGAAGCTGGCTAGGTGAGTGAACCCCGCCCAGCGCGCCACGTCGAGGGCCACTTCCAGGCCGCTGCCCACCTGACTGGGGCGGTGACTGTCGCTGCCGATGGTCAGGATTTCGCCGCCCATGTCGCGGTACCAGCGCAGCGACGCCGGGCCAGGGTGCACCTCTCCAATGCCCGACCGCAGTGACGACGTGTTGATCTCCAGGCCGATGCCGTTCTCGATGCAGGCACGCCACACCGGACGCACCAGGTCTTCCCAGTCGCGGATGTCGAAGCCTCCTGCCGCCGCGTAGCCCACCCGCTTGACCACGTCGGGGTGCGACAGCACATCGAAGCCGCCGAAGCGCGCCAGCCGTTCCAGTTCGACGAAGTAGCGCTCGAAGGAGTCGCGCGGGCCGTGCGCCTGGAAATAGCCGCTGTCGAACACAATCTCCTCGCCCACCCAGTGCAGACTGCCCAGCACAAAGTCGTAGGGCCAGGCGGCCAGCACGGGAGCCATCGTCTGGTGAAACAGGTGATACTCGCCCAGTTCGACGCCCGCGCGAATCGTCAGCCCGCGCGGGCTAAATTCGCGCCGCGCTGCCTCCAGTGCCGCGAAATAGCGTTCCGGGCGGTAGTAGCCATAGCACATGTCTTCGGGCTTGGGGTCGAAGTGATCGGTGAAGGCGATCTCGGCGATGCCCAACGCCAATGCTTGCTGACACATCTCGGCCATCGTCGCCTGGCAGTCGCAACTGGCCTCAGTATGCACGTGATAGTCCTGGGGCAGTCGTCCGTTCAGGTATTCAGAGCTGGTCATGGGCCTCGTAAGTCCTCCTGGTAGCTGCTTCAGCGGCGCGAGTAAACGAAGTCTCCTTCGATCAGATGCAATAGAGTGCCGTCCGGATCGGCGATCACCGCCAGACGCACCCCATAGGGTGTATTGACGGGCGCGCTGTGTAGCGTCACGCCAGCCTGAGTCAGCCGCGTCACGATGGCGTCCAGGCCGCTGACACGCAGCGCCAGGTAGAAGGCATTGTCCCGCTCACCGGACGGCGAGGGTGTGCCTTGCTCGCTCACCAGCATCAGCGTCGCGCGGCCTGTGTCCAGGTGAGCGAGGGT
>DAOTZZ010000100.1:0-17688 GCA_034433965.1 Anaerolineae bacterium | reverse complement strand
AGCCCTTCAAAGACAGCGTCTTGGTGATCGCCGCCGTCAGCGTCGTCTTGCCGTGATCAATATGGCCGATCGTCCCCACGTTCACATGGGGCTTCTTGCGCTCGAATTTGCCCTTAGACATGATGCCTCCTATCCAGTAATCGCCTCGTCGGCATGCTGCAAGCAAGTGCCAGTGAGCGCTCAGCGCCCGCCACGGATGATCTGTTCCATCAAGGCATCCGGCACCGGCACATACTTTTCGAACTCCATGGTGAAGCTGCCGCGCCCCTGCGACAGGTTGCGCAGGTTAGTCGCGTAGCCGAACATCTCGCCCAGAGGGGCCTCGGCCTTGATGGCCGACAGACCGTCGGCACGAGTTTCCACGCCGCTGATGTTGGCGCGGCGGGCCGACAGATCGCCCAGCACATCGCCTGCGTACTGCTCCGGCACGACCACCTCAACGCGCATGTACGGCTCCAGCAGGATGCCGCCCGCCCGTTGCACAGCGTCTTTGAGGGCCATCGAACCGGCGATCTTGAAGGCCAGGTCGGACGAGTCCACCTCGTGATACGATCCGTCTACAATCGAGACCTTGAAGCGCACCAGCGGGTAGCCGGCGATGACACCGCTCTGCGCCGCCTCGCGGATGCCTTCTTCCACCGAGCGGATGAATTCCTTGGGAATGGCACCCCCGACGACCTTGTTTTCGATGATCACGTTGTCGGCGGCGTCTTCTGGCAGCGGCTCGATCTCGATGATGGCGTGACCGTACTGCCCACTGCCGCCCGTCTGCCGGACAAAGCGCCCTTCGCCCCGCGCGCGCTGCGTGATCGTCTCGCGGTAGGAGACGCGCGGCTTGCCCACGCGGGCATCCACATTGAACTCGCGGAACAGGCGATCCACCAGCACTTCCAGGTGTAGCTCGCCCATGCCGGAGATCAACGTCTGGCCGGTTTGCTCGTTGGTGCGCACCACGAAGGTGGGGTCTTCTTCAGCCAGTTTGCCCAGGGCGATGCCCATTTTGTCCTGGTCGGCTTTGGTCTTCGGCTCGATGGCGACGGAGATGACCGGTTCAGGGAACTCGATTTTCTCCAGGACAATGGGGTGATTCTCCGCCGACAGCGTCTCGCCGGTGAAAGTGTCCTTCAGGCCCAGAGTGGCGGCAATGTCGCCAGCGTGCACGGCCTCCACATCTTCGCGGCGGTCGGCGAACATGCGCACCACACGCCCGATGCGCTCTTTGCGCCCCTTGGTGGAGTTGAGCACCATCGAGCCGGACTGTATCACGCCCGAATAGACCCGGAAGAAGGCCAGCCGTCCCACGAACGGATCGGTGACGATCTTGAAGACCAGCGCTGCCAGTGGCTCGTCGTCGGAAGCGTAACGCTCCTCGATCTCGCCGGTCTTGGGGTTGGTGCCACGGATGGGCGGGATGTCCAGTGGAGACGGCAACAAGTCCACCACCGCGTCCAGCAGCAATTGCACGCCCTTGTTGCGCAGCGCCGAGCCGCACAACACTGGATGCACCGTGCCGGAGATGGTCGCCGCACGCAGCGCCGCCAGCAACTCTTCGGTGCTGATCGGCTCTTCGTTGAGATACTTCTCGGTGAGCGCCTCGTCCGTCTCGACGATCAGTTCGATCATGCGCGCCCGCGCCGTCTCGGCCTCGTCCCGGATGCTGGGGGGGATGGGCTGGCGCTCAATGGCCGTGCCCAGATCGTCGCCATAGGTGACGAGTTCCATGCGCAGCAGGTCTACGATGCCGCCGAACTCCGGCCCTTCGCCATAGGGGATCTGAATGGGCACCGGATTGGCGCGCAGCCGCTCGGCGATCATCTTGACGCAGCGCCGGAAGTCGGCCCCCACGCGATCCATCTTGTTGACGAAGCAGATGCGGGGCACATGATACTGATTGGCCTGCCGCCAGACCGTCTCGGACTGCGGCTCGACACCCGCCACCCCATCGAAGACCACTACGCCGCCGTCGAGCACGCGCAGGCTGCGCTGCACTTCGGCGGTGAAGTCCACGTGGCCTGGCGTGTCAATCAGGTTGATCTGATGATCGCGCCAGAAGGCGGTGACGGCTGCCGCGGTGATGGTGATGCCGCGTTCCTTTTCCTGCTCCATGTAGTCGGTGGTCGCCGCGCCGTCGTGCACCTCGCCCATGCGATGAATGCGCCCGGCATAGTACAACACACGCTCGGTGGTGGTTGTCTTGCCAGCGTCAATGTGGGCAATGATGCCGATGTTACGGACGCGGGCCAGGTCCAGAGCAGGCCCGGCAGCTTTCTTGGCCATGAGTCAGACGACGTTTCTCTCAGTTACCAGCGATAGTGTGCGAACGCCCGGTTGGCCTCGGCCATACGGTGCGTGTCTTGCTTCTTCTTGATGGCATTGCCCTGCTCGGCAGCCGCATCCATGAACTCGGCAGCCAGCTTTTCGGCAATGTTGCGACCGCTACGGGCACGGGCCGCCTGCAACAACCAACGCATGGCCAGCGACAGAGCACGACCGGGTTCCACTTCCACAGGCACCTGGTAGGTCGAGCCGCCCACACGGCGCGGTTTGACTTCCAGGGCGGGGGTGGCGTTGCGGATGGCCAGCTCGAAGACTTCGATCGGGTCGCGCTTGGCACGCTGCTCGATCAGTTCGAAGGCTTCGTAGAGCATCCGCTGGGCGACGCTCTTCTTGCCGCCGCGCATCATGCGGTTGATGAACATGGCGACATGGACGTTGTTGTACTTCACGTCCGGTGCCACGGGTCGTCTGGGAGGTGTAGACCGTCTTGGCATCCTCTATCTCTCCAGAAAGCCTATTTCTTGGCCTGGGTCTTGGCCTTAGGCCGCTTGGCACCGTACTTGCTGCGGCCCTGCTCGCGCTTGGCCACCCCGTCGGCGTCCAACGTGCCGCGCACAATGTGATAGCGCACGCCGGGCAGGTCCTTCACACGGCCCCCACGCACGAGCACCACACTGTGCTCCTGCAGGCTGTGCCCTTCGCCGGGGATGTACGCCGTCACTTCGATACCGTTGGTCAGGCGCACACGGGCGACTTTACGCAGCGCCGAGTTCGGCTTCTTGGGGGTCATCGTCTTGACCTGCGTGCAGACGCCGCGCTTCTGCGGAGAGCCTTTGGGCTGACGGGTGCGCCGCTGCGTGAACGAGTTGAAGGTATACTGCAGCGCCGGAGCCTTGCTCTTCTTGCGCTTCGGCTGACGACCCTTGCGGATCAATTGGTTGATAGTCGGCATACCTGCCTCCATCTCTAGGCCAGGGCTTTGACCGGTCAGCAACCCTGGCTTCTTCGCTACGTTAGGCGCGACGACGGGCGCTCACTCTCTGACGCGCCCGTCCTGCTGGCAGAACGTGAGGCCATCCAACAACTAATGGCACGGGTGGCCTCACGAGCGAGAACACATCCAATTCGGTCGCCAGCGCCCTGACACGAGCAGGGTTAGCGCCGCCTGAGTGAAAGCAGGCTCATCTTAGCATCTGGCAGGGGGGCTGTCAAGGATGATTCGCCGAGCCGGGTGCGTGCAGCCAGAATGCCCTCGTACAGAATTGCACGCTATACTTGGCGCGTTGACTGGCACCATTCACTTATCAGAAAAGAGGTCATTTCGATGGGAAGAGCGCTTGTTTTCAGTGCTCCCCGCACGGTGGGGTATGAGGACTACCCCGACGATCCCCTGCCGCCGGACGGTGTGCGCATCAAGACTCTGTTTTCGGGTATCAGCGCGGGCACCGAGCTGACGCAATATCGCGGCACCAACCCCTACCTGCACAAGCGCTGGGATGCCAACACGCGCCTGTTCCTGCCCGGTGAGGAGACGACGCTGACCTATCCCATTCGCACCCTGGGCTATGAGGAAGTGGGACAGGTCATCGAGCGCGGCGCGGCGGTGGAAGACATCCCCCTGGGAGCATACATCTTCGGCACCTGGGGGCACCGCACCCATCACGTGGCGACGGCAGAATACGCACGGGCGCACCTGATGCCCGCTGGCCTGGAGCCAGTGCTGGGTATCTTCTCGCACATTGGCGCGGTGGCGCTCAACGGCGTACACGATGGGCGCGTGCGCATCGGCGAGACGGTGGCCGTCTTCGGGCTGGGTGTGTTGGGGCAAATCGTCGCTCAGGCGGCCCGTCAATCGGGAGCGCGGGTCATCGCCGTAGACCTGCTGGATGCGCGGTTGGAGACAGCCAGGGCGCTCGGCGCACACGTGACGCTCAACCCCAGCCGCGAGCGTGTCGCTGAAGCGATCAAAGACCTGACCGGCGGACTCGGCGCGGACGTGTGCTTCGAGGTAGCCGGTTCGACCGTGGCGCTGCAGGAAGCCATCCGCGCGGCAGCCTATTCGGCGCGGGTGGTGGCGATGGGCTTCTTCCAGGGCGAGGCGCGCGGCCTGTACCTGGGCGAGGAGTTCCATCACAACCGCATCAACATCGTCTGTTCGCAGATCGGCGGCACCGACCCCGAACTGCGCTATCGCTGGGACAAGCTGCGCTTGTGGCAGGCGGCGATTCAACTTCAGGCAGACGGCCTGCTCAACCTGCGCCCGCTGATCACGCACACCGCCCCCTTCGACCGGGCGGTTGAACTGTTCAGCCTGCTGGATCAGACGCCGGATCAGGTGATGCAGGCCGTGCTCGAATTCCCCCACTGAACAAGGAGACGCCGATGAATACGCTACGAGCGGGCATTCTGGGGTGTGGCAACTTCGCGCACCGGCACGCGCAGATTGTGACGGCGCTGGCAGAGAGCGAGCAGATCGAACTGGTGGCGTTCTGCGACCGCAACGAGTGGAAAGCGCAGGCGTTCTCCGAGCAGTACACGGCGGGGCGCGGCCAAGTGTTCACCGATCATCACGCCCTGCTCGACCGCGCCGCCCTTGACCTGTTGATCATTTGCCTGCCGCCCTACGGACACAGCGACGAGGTAGAACTCGCCGCCGAACGGGGCATTCACCTGCTGATTGAGAAACCGATCGCCCTGCAGTCGGAACTCGCCTGGCGCATGGTAGAGGCGGCGGAACGCGCTGGCATCAAGACGCAGGTGGGCTTCATGTTCCGCTTCGGCGAGGCAGTGGAGCGCCTGAAAGCGCTGCTGGTCTCCGGCGAGGCGGGCCGCCCTGGCCTGATGAGCGGACGCTATTTCTGCAACGCGCTGCACGCCGACTGGTGGCGCGACAAACAGAAGTCCGGCGGGCAACTGGTGGAACAAGCCATCCATATCTTCGATTTGCTACGCTACTTCTTCGGCGATCCGGTCTGCGTCTATAGCCGCCAGGAGAACGTCTTTCACCGCGACGTGCCTGGCTATACCGCCGAAGACATGAGCGGGACAGTCGTCAGCTTCGCCGACGGCGCGCTGGGGGTGATCTATGCCACCAATGGCGCGATCCCTGGTAAATGGATCGGCGATTACCGCGTGGTGGCGCAGCGCCTCACCGCGGAGTTCACCAACGCCAACCAGGCAACGTTCCATTTCACCGACGATCCGCAGCGCGAGCCAGTGGTGATCGCCTCCGAGCGGGATTTTCGCCAGGCGCAAATGCAAGACCTGCTGCGGGCCATCCGCACTGGCGAGCAGACGCGCACGCCCATCCGCGAAGGGGCCAAGACGCTCGACCTGGTACTGGCAGCGGCGCGTTCCAACGAACTGCGGGCAGAAGTGCCGCTGTCCTGGTGAGCGAACACACGGCAGATACAACGCGCTGACGACATCGTAGAGCGTGCGCGCCTCTCCCATCCCCCTTAGCAGCGGCTGAGGGGGATTTTTCTGCCCTGCCAGGGCTTGGACGGTGGAGATGCCAGGGGCGCAGCGAGTCGACAAAAACTCTCTGCCCTCTCGGCGGTGCGTTTTGTTCCTGGATACCCTGCTTTCCTGCACCTGGTTGAGGCGGGGGCGGGCATTCTTTGCTATACTGGGCGATCCTTAGACCGTTCTGGTGGAGAGATCTGTGATGCGAGAACCCGCCGAGGGTATGACCGAAGACTTGCGCTGTCAGTTGATCGCGGCAGCGCTGCGCGCGCGCGAGCGCGCCTATGTGCCCTATTCCAGCTATCCGGTGGGCGCGGCCCTGCTGACAGATTCGGGTGCCGTCTACACCGGCTGCAATATCGAGATCGCTTCGTATGGGGCGACAGTGTGCGGCGAACGCACCGCCGCCTTCAAAGCGGTGAGCGAAGGCGAGCGCGTCTTCCGCGCCATCGCCATCGTGACCAGTAACGGCGCGGCCCCCTGCGGCATTTGTCGCCAGGTGTTGTACGAGTTCGGCCCGACCATGATGGTCATCCTGGCCACTCCGGGAGGTGAAGTCACCTGGGAGGGGCCGCTGAGCGACCTGTTGCCGTTGGGTTTCGGGCCGCACGAGTTGGCCGAGGGACAGCGTGCCGGATCGTGAGCGCACCCTCCGCACCGAGGCGATCATCCTGCGCCGCCAGGAGATCGGCGAGGCCGACCGTCTGCTGGTGCTGCTGACCCCCGCGCATGGCAAACTGCGCGCCCTGGCCAAAGGCGCGCGTAAACCGATTGCCCGCAAGGCCGGTCATCTGGAGCTATACGCCCTGGTGGATATGCAACTGGCGCGCGGGCGTGAATGGTATTATGTGCGCGAGGCGGAGACCAAAGAGCCGTTCCTGCCCCTGCGCGAAGACCTGCTGCGCACCGCCTACGCCAGCCATCTGGTCGAACTGATCGATCGCTTCACCGGCGAGCAGGACGTCAGCCGCGCCGAGTTCGCCCTGTTGCGCGACGCGCTCGGCTGGTTGTGCAGCGACGCCGATCCGCGCACCGTTGCCCGCTACTATGAACTGCACCTGCTGGCGCTGGCGGGCTTCGCGCCGGCCTTGCATCAGTGCGCCATCGGGCAGGAGGAGCTGCGTCCGCAGGATCAGTACTTCAGCCCGCCGGACGGTGGCGTCATCTGCCCCGACCATCACCGCGACACTGAGCGCGGGATATCTATCAGCCTGCCCGCCCTCAAGACGTTGCGCTACATGCAGACACAGCCCTGGGAGGCGGTGCGCGTGGTGCGCATCAGCCCGGCCCTGCACCTGGAACTCGAACGGCTGATGCTGGCCTACCTGACCTTCGTATTGGAACAACGGCTGCAAAGTGTAGAATTCCTGCGACGGTTACGCCGCGAAGAGGCTTAGCCCCACCTGGTAAAAGTAAAAGGAGTCAGCAACTATGAAACCGCAGCGGATAGTGCCTGTGCTCCTGCTCGTGGTGACAGTGATCGCCCTGCTGGTGCCTGTCGCCCGCGCGCAGTCACCGGATACGCCCGCCTTCGCCGCGCGCGGCCCCTATCCGGTCGGCGTGCGAGAGTTCGTCATCGCCGACGACGAGCGCCCTCTGCCAGTGACGGTATGGTATCCGGCGTTGAACCCGACGGACGCGCCCGAAAGCACTGTCTATCTGCCCGACTTGTTTCCCATCCCCGGACAGGCCATTGCCGACGCTCCGCCTGACGTGGCGGGTGGGCCGTACCCGCTGGTCATTTTCTCGCATGGCTTCGGCGGCTTTCGCCACCAGTCTACCTACCTCACCGAGCATCTGGCCTCGTATGGCTTCGTGGTCATGTCCGCCGACCATCCGGGCAGCACCTTCCTCGATCTACTGGGGGACGATGTGCCGCTCGACGAGGTGCGGCAGATGCTCACCGGCAGTGGGTCGGAGGGCGAACTGCTGGAGCGGCTGATGGAGCGCGGACGGGCCGAGCGCGGCCTGGAACTGATGAGCGTCAGCCTGGCTCTGCGCCCGCTGGACGTGCTGCGCGAGATCGCCTTCGCTGAGACGCTCACAGCCGCAGACGGGGTGCTGGCAGGAGCAATCGATCTGCAGCGTATCGCGGTCAGCGGGCATTCCTTCGGCGGCTATACCGCGGTTGCGACGGGCGGGGCACAGCTCGATCTGCGCGGCCTGGGGCAGTGGTGCACCGATCCGCAGGGAGTGTCCTTCGATCCGCAGCGGCGCGTGGCCTTCCGCCCCGAACCCTTACCGGCAGGCCAGGCGCTGACCGTATGCCTGGCGCGGCTGACGGCTCGTAACGTGGCCGAACTGCGAGGATTGGCCGCACCTCCGGCAGGTCTGTGGCCACCCACCACCGATCCGCGTATCCGCGCGGTGCTGGTCCTGGCTCCCTGGAACGCGCCCATCTTTGGCACGGACGGGCTGGCAGCGCTCGATGTGCCGCTGATGGTGCAGGTCGGCTCGGCGGACAGCACCACACCGCCGGAGCGCGATGCATACCTTATATATACGGGTGCCAGCAGCACGCACAAGGCGCTCGTCGTGCTGCAGGGAGCGGGGCATCTGGTCTTCGTCAATCAGGTTTTCGGCATGACTGATCAGGCATGGGACATGGAGCGGGCGCACGCGCTGATCAATCACTTCGCGGCGGCATTTCTGCGTGCGGTGCTGTATCAGGACGAACCGGCAGGGGCGGCGTTGCTACCCGCGGCAGCCGGTCGCTTCGATGGCGTGCTCTATGATCGCGCCTGGCCGCGCTGATGCGTTCTTCACAGGAACATGGCGAGAGAGAGTAGCGTGACACGACAGAGCTGGCACTGGTTACAACTGTTGACGGTGATGAGTCTGCTGGGCGCGCTGCTGACCGCCCCCGTTGCGCAGGCTCAGGGCGATATCGAGGCAGTGCGCGCCGCCGTGCAGGGCTGGTTGCTGCAAACGCTGGGCAAGCCCGGCCTGACCCTGGTGGAATACACCTATTCTTATAACGTCTGGCCAGACTCCAGCCTGGGCTGTCCGGTTCCGGGTCAGCCGATCACGCCTGGCGAGATCGCGGGATACCGCTGGACGTTCACCTTCGACAACATGGTGCGCTACGAAGTGCACAGCGGGGTGACGGGCACACCAGCGGTGCTGTGCAGCGCCACGGGCATTGCGCCGGACGTGCGCATGACCACCTACAACGGGCGCGACTTCTCGGTGCTGGTGCCCGACGCCTGGCTGATCTTCCCCGGCGCGACCGAAGGCGAGACGCTCTTCGCGCCAGGGGCAGGCACCGACTGCGCCTTGCCGGGGATGCTGGTCACCGTCCTGGGGCGCGTCGCCGCCGGTGTGACGCCCGATCAACTGCTGGACGAATATCTGGCCGGTTTCAGCAGCCTCAACGTCAGCGGCGAGCGGCGTACAGTGGGCACAGCCGGGCGCTCGACGACCTACGAAGCGCCCTGTAACGGGACGACGCGCGGCTGGCGCGTGACGGCGTTCGTGCAACTGGGGCGCGCCTATCGCATTCTGCAGTGGGCCCCGGCAGCAGAATTCGCGCCATGGGATCTCCGCTTCGACAACATGCTCAGTCAGTTCACACCGGGCGGGGCGACTGCTGCCGCCCCAACCCCGGACGAGGCCGCCGCCCCAACGCTGCCCGCGCTGCCGCTGGCCCTGTATTTCACCGGAGATGTGTTCCTGGGTGCGCTCAACGACCTGCCGGGGCGCGGCGTGACCTCCGTGCCGACCTTCGACCGCCGTTACGTGAGCTTTTCCCCGAACGGGCAATACCTGTCCTACCTGGACGTGACCAACGCCGAAGTGCGGACGATGGACACCCTCAGTGGCCTGTCGCCGAGACGGGTGGCGCAGAAGGTGGACACGCGCTTTCCGCCCGCCTGGAGCGCCGACAGCGCTCGCCTGGCCTATGTGAGCGCAGCCGATAGCCCGGAGAGCGGCCTGCTGATCATCGCCACCGTGCCCGCGCTGGGTGGTGAAGCCGAGCGTCTGGCCACTTTCCCCTTTGCGGGTGAGTGTAACGTCGCACAGGCCGACCCCGCCGCTGACGTGTCCGCCACCGAGGCCGCGCCAGGGACGGGTGAGGGTGTGCTGGCCTGGCTGCCCGACGGGCGCTTCCTGGTTTCGACGCGCTGCGCGGCGGGGCTGGCGCTGCTCGATCCGGCGACCGGCAATCTGCAGAGCCTGGACGACGGCTTGCGAGGAGGCGTCGTCGCGCCGGACGGGATGCGCGTGGCAGCCTGGGCCGCGGATCGGCTGGCGGTGATCGATCTGGCGGGCGGCTCGCGCAACGACTGGCCCGTAGACGGCGCGGTGCAGCAGGTCGCCTGGGCTGCGGACGGGGCGGCGCTCTATGTCGGGACAGCAACGCTGGCGGAGATGCTGACGCTCGACGACGCGGCAGATCGCGCAGACGGTGAAGCAGTCTTCGGGCGCTGGCCGGTGGAAGTGCACACCAACGATCTGGCGCTGGTGCGGCTCGACCTGGCGACCGGCGAGCAGACATTGCTCTGGCGTGGGCAGGGCTACGCAATCGGGCGGATCGCCCCTGCGCCCGACGCCAGCGGGGTGCTGTTCAGCGTGGTACCGGGCAGCCAGGGGTTGGTGGAAGCCTGGCGGGCAGGCGGTGATGCGCTGACGCTCCGCGCCGCATCCCCGCAGGCCGCGCTGTACTGGTTGCCTGCGGGCGCGCCCGCCGCAACCCTGCTGGCCTATGCCGGGCAACCAGCCTTTGCGCCGGTCACTTTGCCCTCTGCTGCTCCCTGACCGATCTCCGGCCCCGCGCTGACTGTACAAAAGGCAAGCCCGCACGTACCGCTGTGCGGGCTTGTTTCATGATGAACCTGGACGAACGGAGTCGCTACCCAGCCTACTTCTTGGCGATGGGATAGGTCATCTTCTCCCAGTCCTGCTTGGAGACGAACTTGGTCAGGTTGCGACCATCCGCTGTCTTGGCTTGCAGCCCGTAGCGGGTCTGCCCGTTCTTGGTGGTGAAGGTGACGCGCTTGACGTCCTTATCATCCACCTTCACCTTCTTGCGGAACTTGACATCGTAGAATTCAACGGCCACGGCGTTTTCTCCTTTTTATGCACTATCCATAGTAATGGCGTAAGTCGCCCAACTACCTTACACTTGCTTATTGTATCACGATACGGGGAAATGTACACAACTTTTTCCCTTGAGTTCCCTTGATTCCCCCTCCTTGCGCTCCCTCAGCGCCCATTTTCCCCCTGAACATCCCTCAGACTCCCGCTTTCAGTTATGCATTCTAGCAAGATCGCAAATTTGCGCCAGCGAATCAAGGGAAAGCTCCACCACCAGTTGCTGGCTGGGGTCTGGCGCGAGTAGTATCTATATAGAAAGTAGCGCACTCTTGCGGAGGCCCCGATGATTCCCGACACGGCGACCTTTTCTCGCCTCAGCGAAGACATTCACCTCTTTGGCGACCTGTTGGGCGAAGTGATCCGCGCCCAACACGGTCAGGCTGCCTTCGAGACGGTCGAGGCGGTGCGCGCCGCGGCCAAAGCCCGCCGCAATCACGATCCGCTGGCGCATGTCACCCTGGCACGCATCATCGAGGGCCAAGACCTCGACAGCAAGCGAGTGCTGATCAAAGCTTTCAGCAACTACTTCCAATTGATCAACATCGCCGAAGATCAGCAGCGCGTGAGGGTGCTACGTCAGCGCGAGCGCGAAGGGAAGCTCAGCGAGTCGGTAGACGAGGCCATCGCCACTCTGCGCGCAGCGGGAGTCTCTGCGGAGGAACTGCGCGCCCTGCTGCGGCGGATCAGTGTGCGGCTGGTAATGACGGCGCATCCCACCGAAGCCAAGCGCAAGGAGGTACTGGTCAAACTGCGCCATATCGCGCAGTTGCTGCGTCGCCGCGACCTGGAAGACCTGTTGCCCCGCGAAACCCGCTTGCTGGAAGCGGCGCTGGCCGAGGAGATCGAGGAGCTGTGGCAGACCAGCCCCACCCGTGCGGCGCGGGCCACCGTCGAGGACGAAGTGGACTTTGGGCTGTATTTCATCACTTCGGCCATCATGGATGTGACGCTGGACGTGCTGGACGATCTGCGCAACGCGCTGACCACCCACTACCCAGAAGCCGACTGGTCTGACCTGCCCCCGTTGCTGCGCTATAGCTCGTGGATCGGCGGGGATCGCGACGGCAATCCGCACGTGACCCCAGAGGTCACGCTGCACACGTTGCACACTCTGCGTCAGGCCGCCCGCGCTGTATACCTGGAGCGCGTGGCCTTTCTGCGCGATCATTTGACGCAATCCACTTCCGAAGTCGGCGTCAGCGCCGAACTGCTCGACCGGCTGGGAGCGCTGGATGGCAGCGAGCGCTACCCGCGCGAACCATACCGGGCCTGGCTGGACCATATCTATGAGCGCCTGGCTGCTGATGCCTACCGCGACGGCGCGGCGCTGCTGGACGATCTGCAGGTGATACAGCGCAGCCTCCAGGTCAACCGGGGGATGCTGGTGGCTCAGGGCGCGCTGGCCCGCCTGATCGCCCTGGTGCGTCTCTTCGGGCTGCACCTGGTACCGCTGGAAATCCGGCAGGACGCGCGGGTACACGCCGCGGCTCTCGATGAGCTGCTGCGCCACTATCGCCTGTGCGAGCACTATCTCGACCTGCCAGAAGCTGAAAAGCAGGCGCTGCTGTTGCGCGAACTGGACAATCCGCGCCCGCTGTTCCCGCTCGAACCCGCCTTGTCCGACACCACCAACCTGGTGATCGCCACCTGGCGCATGATAGCCGAGGCGCAACGCCGCTTTGGGCCGGTGGTCATAGACACGGCGATCGCCAGCATGACCACCGCGCCCAGCGACATCCTGGCCCTGCTGCTCTTCGCCCGCGAAGTGGGCATTGACCGGCAGCTTGACCTGGTGCCGCTCTTCGAGACGGTGGAAGACCTGCGCCAGGCCCCACAGGTGATGACCACGCTCTTCGAGACGCCCATCTACCGCGAACACCTGCGCGCCCGCGGGGATTGCCAGCAGATCATGGTTGGCTATTCCGACAGCGGGAAGGACGGCGGCTATCTGGCGTCGAACTGGGGGCTGTACGTGGCCCAGGAAGCCCTGGGGCGGGTCTGCGCCGACTACGGACTGCGGGTGGAGACGTTTCACGGGCGCGGGGGGAGCATTGGGCGCGGCGGCGGGCCAACCAACCGCGCTATCCTGGCTGGGCCGCCGGTCGCTATGCAAGGGCGCATCAAGATCACCGAGCAAGGCGAAGTGATCACCTACCGCTACAGCAACGCTGACATCGCGCGCCGCCATCTGCATCAGGTGCTGCATGCGGTGTTGATCGCCACCGGCGCACCCCCTTCGCCAGAACCGCGCCCGGAATGGCGCGCCGTGATGGAGCAACTGGTGAAAGATGGCTGGGCGGCCTGGCGGGCGCTGGTCTATGAGACACCCGGCTTTGTCGAATACTGGCAACAGGCCACGCCCATCAGGGAGATCAGTCAGATGCCGCTGGGATCGCGCCCGGCACAGCGCGGCGTAGGGGGCTTTGCTCAGCTACGCGCCATCCCCTGGGTCTTCTCGTGGATGCAGAGCCGCGCCATCATCCCTAGCTGGTATGGCGTGGGCACTGCCTTCGAGCGCTATTACGCCGCGCACGACTGCGACGGCACCGGCTTGGCGTTGTTGCAGGTCATGTACCGCGAGTGGCCCTTCTTCAACGCGCTGATCCAGAACGTGGAGCTGGACCTGGCCAAGGCCGATATTGGCATCGCCGCGCAGTACGCTGACCTGGTCGCCGATGCGGCGCTGCGCGAGCGCATCTTCGCCGTCATCCGCGCCGAACACGAACGGGCCTGCCACTACATCTGCGCCATCACCGGTCAGAGCCATCTGCTGGAGAGCAACCCGGTGATGCGGCGTTCGATTGACCGCCGCAATCCCTATGTAGACCCGCTCAACTTCATTCAGGTCAGCCTGCTGCGTCAGTTGCGCGCGCTCTCGCCGGACACACCAGAGTACGACGCTGTCCTGCAGGCGGTGATGCTCACCGTCAACGGCATTGCCGCGGGCATGAAAACGACTGGTTGACGACACCGCCAACCTGTCAGCGCACCCTGTCCGTAGAACAGGCGTACCGAAAAGACAGCCTGACTCTGCTGAGATTCACAAATGGGGATGTCCAGAACCAACCTTAAAATTTCCTGATGGCTGGTAATTTTTAAGGTGGGATAACCTCTTTTTTCCCAAGATTTCCAAAAAGACCTAGATTTGGACTGCTGCTAGCCCGCCGCCCCCCAGATGTTGCGATTACAGACTTTGCGAATCGGCATCTGACTCTGTTGAGCACATTTCAGGAGCGATCAACGCCCAAGCAGACTCCGTCCAACCTTAAAAAACTCGATTCTTTAAGGTTCACCACCCCGACTCCGATTGAGAGTCTTCCCAAGGTTTGCTAGAATGAGAGTCACTCCAAGGAAGTCAGGGGGCCTGTCCATATAGCCGGAGCAGAGGGGGAACCGGCAGGCCGCACGACCTCGCAAGCGGGATCACATCGCAACCAACACCGGCAAGTTCATAGCGATTTGTCGCCGCGGGACAGCGCAAAGCTATCCCGTGCGGGGATACTATTTCTGCTGTCTGCACAAGATTTGAGGCGAGTTCGATGCTGACCCCACAAGATGCCTGGCAGGCCACGCTCGGCCAGCTTCAACTCCAACTCAACCGCGCAACGTTCGAGACCTGGTTGAAAGGGTCGGAGCTGGTGAGTTGTGACGACGGTCAGTTCGTCATCCGGGTGCGGCACGCCTATGCTAAAGACTGGTTAGAAAAGCACTTGCAGTGGCAGATTGTCGAGAGCCTGGGTCACCTGTGCGAGCGCGACGTATCCGTCAGCTTTGTGGTGGCCCCGCCCACGCCGCCCATCCAGCCGCTGCCAGCGGGCACGCTGTTTGCGGGGCAGGCGCAAAGCGCAGACGCTTCCCCCGACAAACCCGCCCGTCCGGCTGCCGCCCCTCAGCCCGCGGCAGCCGTTACCGCTGCGCAGCGCTTCAGCGAATGGGATCCGCGTTTCAACGATATCAAGCGGGGCGAGACAGGCACGCGAACGACGCCCCCCGCGACCTCGCCGCTCAACCGGCTGTTCACCTTCGAGCGCTTCGTGACCGGCCCGTGCAATCAGTTCGCCTTCGCCGCGGCCAAAGCGGTCGCCGAGGCCCCTGGCGAACAGTACAATCCGCTGGTGATTTATGGCGGCGTGGGGCTGGGCAAGACTCATCTGCTGCACGCCATCGGCCACCTGGCGCAGGCCAACGGCAAAGAAGTGCGCTATGTTACCGGTGAGGAGTTCACCAACGAACTGGTGATGGCCATCAAAGCGCACAACACCGACGCGCTACGCGAACGTTACCGGCAGGTAGACGTGTTGCTGCTGGACGACCTGCAGTTCCTGGCGGGCAAGAGCAGCAGCGAAGAGGAATTCCTGCACACCTTCAACACGCTGTTCAGCCAGAGCAAGCAGATCGTCGTGACCTGCAATCAGCACCCGCGTCAATTGACCGATCTGGACGACCGCTTGCAATCGCGGCTGGCCGGAGGCTTGCTGGCTGACCTGCAGGTCCCCGAAGAAGAGACGCGCTGCGCCATCCTGAAGGCGAAGTCCGGCTCGCGCGGGATGCCGCTCCCCGACGAAGTCGCTGCGGCGCTGGCACGGCACCCGGCCACCAACGTGCGCGAGATCGAAGGGCTGGTCACACAGATACTGGCCCGCGCCAGCCTCACCGGTCAGCCGCTCAGCGCCGAGCTGGCCGAGCAGGTACTCAGTCGCCAGAGCAGCACGCCCCCCGTTCGCCGTGCGCCGAATTTGACCGACGTATTGCAGGCGACGGCCCGTTACCATCAGCTTTCGCTCGATGACCTGCTGAGCAAACGCCGCACCAAAGAGGTCGTCCGCGCCCGGCAGATTGCCATGTATCTGGCCCGCGAAGAGACCGATGCCTCGCTGCCGGAGATCGGCGCGGCCCTGGGCGGGCGTAATCACAGCACCGTGCTCTACGGCTACCAGAAGATTGCCAAGAGCGTCGAACTCGACCCGACGCTACGGCGCGAAGTCAGCGAAATCCGCCGTCAACTGACCCTGTTGCCCAAGGGCTGATCGTCTATCTTTCCCCTGGCCATTCAGCGCCGGCCCATCACGCCGGCGCTTTTCGTTGTTCCGCGAGACTGTGCACAACTCGCCCCACTTATCAACAGGGGCGTACCAGCCCATCGTTTTAACCTTGCTTTTCCCACCCCCAGATATGGGAGGTAAAGTTCACCTCTTGCCCCCCTATATCTGGCATCCCCCGTTCCTGGAACAGGTGGAACCTATGACCGGATTCCCGATCATCAGCCCCCCTGTCGAAAGCGGCGCAGAGTTATCAACGGCCTGTTGATAGCGCTCAGGTGCGGTGCAACGGTCGGCCATATCTGGGGGTATCTTTGGCCGCCAGCCACCATATACTCCCGCGTTGCCTGCGGCTGCCGAAACCAGAGTCAGTTCTGTGGATAACCCCTCCGGTTATGCACAGCCGCTGTGGATGGATAATGTGGTTAACGGATGGGAAAGTTGGGAAAGCGTGGGAAATCCCTGGCGGGAGTCAGGTCAGCACAGGCCACATGTAGGGGATGGAGCACGTATCGCCCCGCAGCCGGTGGAAATTTATCCACATATCCACAGTCTCTACTACTGCGGCTACACTTCTTAAAAGAGTAGACTCCTGCAAAATTCGTTCGAAAAGCGCCGTGCCACGCCCGGCATCACAAGCCCGGATATTCCAGAGCCAAGACTTCCAGGGCCAGACGGGTATTGGCGTTCTTGGTGAGGAAATCGAGGGTGCGGTTGGTGGCCAGCAAAGCGCGCTCGGCTTTCTCCGGGCCTGCATCCAGCGCCAGCGCCGTGATTTGGCCGGCGCGGTCGTAATTGGTGACAGGAGCCTCACTGCCTGTCGCCGCCAGCAGTACGTCGCGCCAGAAGTTCTGCCAGATGCCCAGTATCTCATTCAGCGTCTGTTTGTCCTGGGGCAAACGTTCTACCAGAGCGAAGCGCTCGCGCCGCGAACTTTGCAGCAGGGTGCTGAGCGCCGCCAGTGCGTCGTGACGCAGCGCGAGCAGGGAAGGGTCGGCCAGCGCGCGAATGGCCCAGCCGATGCGTCCTCCGGACAGGCGCGCCAGCGTTTGCGCCTGCTCAGGAGCAGCTCCCCAGCGTTGCACCAGCGCCTGATAGACTGTCTGCAGAGGCAGCGGGCGCAGATGAAGCGGCTGACAGCGCGAGACGATAGTCGGCAGCAGCAGATCAGCGGAAGTCGCTGTCAGCAACAGCACCACATTGGGTGCTGGTTCTTCCAGCGTCTTGAGCAGGGCGTTGGCCGCTGCTGGATTGGCCTGATGGAAGTTGCGCAGGATGGCGACGCGGTAGCGCGCCTCGAAGGGGCGCAGCGCCAGCGTTTGTTGCAGGGCGCGCACCTGATCGATCTTCAGTGTGTTGCCGCCCGCCTCGGCGGCGATCAATGTCACGTCCGGGTGAGCATCTCTGGCGATCAGGGTGCAGGCGCGGCACTGACCGCAGGGCACAGGCTCGCCGGTGCAGTTGAGCGCGGCGGCGAAGGCGCGGGCCAGTGTGGTCTTGCCCACCTGATCGGGGCCGGTGAGCAGGTAGGCGTGTCGCATCCGCCCGTGCGCCAGTGCGCGGGACAGATGCGACACGGCCCATTCGTGCCCGATCACCGGCCAGTGCGCAGTTGCGGAAGTCACTGTTGCGCCCTCTCTGGTCTAGAACGTGTTATGCACTTTTTCTCCCTCAACCCCAACCCCTTCTCCCGCAGCGCGGGAGAAGGGGTGTCGCTCGTAGCGGCGCTGTTCTGCTGCGCCAGCGGGTGACAGCGCAGGCCGTTCCCCTCGCCCCGCGACGCAGTCGCGTGGGAGAGGGGCGCAGGGGT
>DAOTZZ010000099.1:0-15142 GCA_034433965.1 Anaerolineae bacterium | reverse complement strand
AGCCCTTCAAAGACAGCGTCTTGGTGATCGCCGCCGTCAGCGTCGTCTTGCCGTGATCAATATGGCCGATCGTCCCCACGTTCACATGGGGCTTCTTGCGCTCGAATTTGCCCTTAGACATTGTTAAGTCAGTTCCTCCAGATAGGTCCCCAACGGGGGATCAGTCTCCGTGTTTCAACGATCGGTCGGTCGCATGACTAAGCCTACGATGGGATTTGAACCCATGACCTCGCCCTTACCAAGGGCGCGCTCTGCCGACTGAGCTACGTAGGCACACAAGCGATAAGCTTGCAGGTGGGCCGGGCAGGACTCGAACCTGCGAAGGCATTCCGCCAGCGGATTTACAGTCCGCCCCCTTTGCCGCTCGGGACACCGACCCATTTGTTAAGGTGGCTCAGCGCCGCAGAGCCGACGATGGGACTTGAACCCATAACCTAACGCTTACAAGGCGCTTGCTCTGCCGGTTGAGCTACGTCGGCATGGTAAAATGATTCTACCATGCCCCCTGATCCGTCTCAAGGGTCAAGTCCGCCATCCGGCCAGAGTGACCGGAATTGTAGCGGACGCCCCCCCCTTTGTCAATGGTTGGCGGGCGAGGCGGCGCGGACAATTCCCCGTACCAGGTCGCCGGTCAATGGTGGTACAATCTCGCTGGCCATAGCTGCATGAGTTTCCCCGCTCTGGGTACACAAGGAACAGGGGTATGACCGAACTTCACGGCTTTGAGTTGCTCCGCGAGCGCACCATCCCCGAACTGAACATGACGGCGCGGCTCTTCCGGCATGTGCGCACCGGGGCTGAACTGCTCTCAATGGAAAACGACGATGAGAACAAGGTATTCGGCATCACCTTCTTCACGCCGACCCCCGACTCGACCGGTTTGCCGCACATCATCGAGCATTCAGTCCTGTGCGGATCGCGCAAGTACCCGGTGAAAGAGCCGTTTGTGGAGTTGTTGAAAGGTTCCCTGCAGACCTTCGTCAACGCCATGACCTTCCCGGATAAGACCATGTATCCGGTTGCCAGCCAGAACCTGCAGGATTTCTACAATCTGGTAGATGTCTACCTGGATGCGGTGTTCTACCCCCGCCTCACCCCCTACACTTTGCTGCAGGAAGGGTGGCATTACGAACTGCAAGATCCCAACGCGCCCCTAACCTATAAGGGCGTGGTCTTCAACGAAATGAAAGGGGCCTATTCCGACCCCGACGATCTGCTGGAGCAGTACGTCAAGGCGTCGCTATTCCCGGATACGATGTACCGCGAGGACTCCGGTGGCAACCCGGAGGTGATCCCTGCCCTGACCTACGAGCAGTTTCGCGCCTATCACGCCACCTACTATCATCCGTCCAACGCGCGCATCTTCTTCTACGGAGACGATCCGCCCGCAGAACGCCTGCGCCTGGTCAATGAATATCTGAAGGACTTCGAGCCGATCCCTGTGCCGCGTCCCAACCTGCATCAGCCGCGCTTTGACGCGCCGAGGCGATTCGTGCATCGCTTCGCCGTCAACGAGCAGTCGGATGAGGAGCGCCCGCAGGGCCAGGTCACCGTTAACTGGGCGCTGACAGAGGCCAAAGACCCCGAAACGCTGTTGCTGCTGTCCATCCTCAACCACATCCTGATCGGCACGCCCGCTTCACCTCTGCGCAAAGCGCTGATCGACTCCGGGCTGGGCGAAGACCTGGCCGGAGCCGGCCTGGAACTCGACCTGTATCAGAGCACCTTCTCGACCGGACTGCGCGGGACCGATCCGGCCAACGCCGATCAAATCGAAGCGCTGGTATTGCAGACCCTGGGCGAGCTGGCCGCGGACGGCATTGATCGCGAGATGATCGAGGCGTCGCTCAACACGGTCGAGTTCGCCCTGCGCGAGAACAACACTGGACGGCTGCCGCGCGGCCTGATCCTGGGCTGGAGGGTCATGCAGTCCTGGCTCTACGGCGGCGATCCGCTGGAAATCCTGGCTTTCGAAACCCCCTTGCAGCAGATCAAAGCTCGCCTTGCCAGCGACCCCCGCACATTTGAGAACCTGATCCGCGCGGTGTTGCTGGAAAACCCACATCGCACCACGGTCGTGCTGCAGCCCGATCCGACGCTGGCCCGCGAGCGCGAAGAAGCGGAACGCGCACGCCTGGCCGCCATCCGCGCCGGTATGGACGACGCGGCCCTGCAGCGTGTAATCGAGGAGACGCTGACCCTGCACCGCCTGCAACAGACACCCGATCCTCCCGAAGCGCTGGCGACTATCCCACATCTGACGCTCGACGATCTGGATCGGCAGAACAAGCGCATTCCCATCACCGCCGAGCAGCAACTCGGCACGCCGGTGCTGTTCCACGACCTGTTCACCAACGGCATCCTCTATCTCGATCTGGGCTTCAACTTGCACGTGCTGCCGCAGGAACTGTTGCCCTATGTGCCGCTCTTTGGGCGGGCACTGCTGGAGATGGGCACCGAGACCGAAGACTACGTCCGGCTCTCCCGCCGCATTGGGCGGAAGACGGGCGGCATCCGTCCGGACAGCTTTGCGTTGACTCCCCGTCAGGGCACGCAGGCGATAACCTGGCAGTTCCTGCGCGGCAAAGCGACTGTAGCCCAGGTCCCGGACCTGCTGGCGATCCTGCGCGACGTGCTGCTCACTGTCCGGCTGGACAACCGCGAGCGCTTCCGTCAGCTCGTGTTGGAAGAGAAGGCAGGAGAAGAAGCAGGGCTGGTACCTTCCGGACACGCTGTGGTACAGCAACGACTGTCCGCTCGTTTCAGCGAGGCTGATTGGGCGGCGGAGCAGATGGGCGGAGTGAGTTACCTGTTCTTCCTGCGCGAGCTGATCGGACGCATCGATCGTGACTGGCCCGCCGTGCTGGAAGCACTGGAGACGATGCGGCACCTGCTGATCAACCGCGACGCCATGCTGGTCAACGCCACGCTGGACGCGACGAGCTGGACAGGAGTCGAGCCGCAGGTCGCCGCCTTTCTGGGAGAGTTGCCCACCGCGCCGGTGACTCAGCAGGTCTGGCAACCCGAATTTCCGCACCAGGACGAAGGGCTGATCATACCAGCGCAGGTGAATTACGTCGGCAAGGGTGACAACCTCTACCGGCTGGGCTACACGCTGCACGGTTCGGCCCTCACCATCACGCGCTATCTGACCACCACCTGGCTTTGGGAGCGAGTGCGCGTGCATGGTGGGGCCTATGGCGGCTTCTGCACCTTCGACCGGCGCTCCGGCGTGTTGACGTTCCTTTCCTACCGCGACCCGAATCTGTTGCAGACGCTGCAGGTCTACGATCAGGCAGCGCAGTTCCTGCGCGACCTGTCACTGTCACCGGAAGAACTGACCAAGGCCATCATTGGCACCATCAGCGCGATTGACGCCCACCTGCTGCCGGATGCCAAGGGCTACACCTCCCTGCAATGGCATCTGGCCGGCGATACCGACGACGATCTGCAACGCCTGCGCGAGGAGGTACTGGGCACCACACAGGACGATTTCCGCCGTTTCGCCGACGTGCTCGCCGCCCTGAATGGCACAGGGGCGGTCGTGGTGATGGGATCGAGCCGCGCCCTGGAAGAAGCCAACGAAGCCCGCCAGGGTTGGTTGCAACTGACCCATGTGCTATAGGGTGCCTGGCGGAGACAAGGTAGAGTGAAAGCACAAGACGAACTGCTCACGTCTCACAACCAGGTGATCTGGCGTCCCTACGCCGCTCTGCTGGTTGGCGTGATCGCGGTATCCTTCGCAGCCATCTTTATCCGGCTGGCGCAGGACGCCAAAGCGCCCTCGCTGGTGCTGGCTGCTGCCCGTCTGAGCGTGGCGACCGTCGCCTTGACGCCGCTGGTGCTCCGGCGTCACCGCGCCGAACTGCAGGCCGCCCCCTGGCGCGATGTGGCCTGGGCGGTGCTGTCGGGGCTATTCCTGGCAGCGCACTTCGCCACCTGGATCACCTCGCTGGAGTATACGGCGGTGGTGAACAGCGTCACCCTGGTCACGACCAGCCCGCTGTGGGTTGCCTTGCTGGCTCCGTTGACGCTTGGCGAGCGATTGAACCGCGCCACGCTGTTGGGCATTGCGCTGGCCATTGGCGGAGGTATTCTGGTAGGTGTGAGTTCGGCGGGCGATCCTCCTACCCGCCCCGATCCCTGGCTGGGCAACGGCCTGGCGCTGGCCGGAGCGGTCGCTGCCGCCTTCTACCTGATGATTGGCCGCCGCCTGCGCGCTCGCTGGAGTCTGGTCACTTATGCCTGGGTTGTCTATGGGGTCGCGGCCCTGACCCTGGTCGTGACCGTAGTGGCAACGCGGCAGCAGGTGCTGGGCTTGCCGGGACGGGCCTACCTGTGGATGGTACTCATGGGACTGGTGCCGCAACTGATCGGGCACTCGTCCTTCAACTATGCCCTGGGTTATCTGCCCGCCGCCTACGTCAGTCTGGTAGTGTTGGGCGAACCCATCGGCAGCGGATTGCTGGCTATCGCCTTTCTCGACGAGTGGCCGGTGCCCCTGCAACTGGCTGGGTCGGCGCTGATCCTGATCGGCATCGCGGTTGCCAGCCGCGAACCCCCTGTGCCGAAACAGTCAGCAGCAGCGATTGCGTTGGCGGAGTCTCGCGAAGAAATAGCGTGAGCGAGGAGAGAGTACTGTGGACGGAATTTTCGGCATCGGCGTGGCGGAAATGTTGATCATCGCCCTGGTGCTGTTCATCGTCGGCGGGCCGACCAACACGGCCAAATGGGCGCGCGAACTGGGGCGACTGGTGCGGCAGGTCCGCCTGGCCTGGGCGCAGACCCTGGCCGAGTTGGAGCGCGAAATGGGGCCGGAAGGCAAGGAAATCCTCGATGCGGCCCGCGAACTGGGCCAGGGTGCGCGCGAAGTGACGCGCATGAATCCCACCCGCCAGTTGGTCACCGACACGCTGCGCATGGTGGAAGAAGCCACCGATCTGCGCGAAGATCGCCCCGCCGTGCCAGGATCGGGTGCGGAAGCGCTCGCCCCTCCTACCTCGACCGAGTCCGATGCTCCCTCCGCCAGACCGACCTACTCGGCCTGGTTGCCGCCGGACAAATCACGTTGAGAGGTGGCATCACTCCTCTCCGCTCGCATGGATCATCCGAGGTACAGCCCGGCAACATCCGGGCTTTTCTTGCCAGCCAGCACAATTCCGTGAAGAACGCACAAAGATCTATTGCCGATTGGGGCGAAGTGACATATAATCTGGATCAAACATCGGATTACTCCGATTGATAAAATTGATCGGATGTTTTAAGGATTTCCGTCCGGCTGTGCGCTGTAATTGCCAGGATGGTTACCATGCCTGCAGCCCAAGTTGACTCGGCCATTCTCGATTACATCGTCCGGCATCATCTGCTGCCGGGCGACCGCCTGCCCACGATCCCGGAACTGAGCCAGGAACTGGGCATGAGCGTGAGCAAGGTCCGCGAGGAACTGGCGATTGCCCGCGCTTTGGGGCTGGTACAGATCAAGCCGCGCACCGGTATGCAGGTGCAGGAGTTCACCTTCGCGCCCGCAGCAACGCTCGGCGTGATCTACGCGCTGGGCCTCAGCCGTGTGCACTTCCATCATTTCGCTCGCCTCCGCGCCAATCTGGAACTGAGCTTCTGGCACGAGGCCGTATCCCAACTGACACCGGCGGACATCAACGAGTTGCGCGATCTGGTAGCGGGGGCCCGCCTCAAGCTGCATCATGTGCCCATCGAAGTGCCCTTCAACGAGCACCGCCGCCTGCATCTCACGTTCTTCAAGCACCTGGATAATCCCTTCGTCCTGGGCATCCTGGAAGCGTACTGGGCGGCCTATGAAGCGTTTGGCCTGGCTCTCTACGCCGAGCTTTCTTACCATCATGAAGTGTGGGACTATCACGAGCGCATGGTGGAATGCATAGCGCGCGGCGACTTCGACGCGGGTCACCAGGCCCTGCGCGAGCATATGCAGTTGCTGCGCTATCAGCCCGATGACGTGGGCAGCGCCTCGCCATCCGATCTGCAGCGGCCCGCGCGCCTTTCCGAAGGGCTGGCGTATTCCAGCCAGATTAGTGAGTGAAACGGGGCCGACGCAGCCCCAAGGCAGCGTCGCCATCGTCATAGCACCTTTCATCGTAACCGTCTATCGGAGCAATGTGCAGGAGAACACATAGCATATGGATAAGGTTCAGTCTTCGTCGCTGGAAGCGCTACTGAGCGAGCGCGAACCGATCGTCAACGATTTTCAGATCATGATCGCTACGGTCAACGGGTCGGGCAGTCAGACGGCCAATACGGCCCTGCTGCGCTCGATCTTCCGCATGGGAGTGCCTGTCAGCGGGAAAAATATCTTTCCTTCAAATATTCAGGGGTTGCCCACCTGGTTCACCATCCGCGTCAACAAGGACGGCTACATCGCCCGGCGCGAGGACTACCAGATTTTGGTGGCGATGAACCAGGAAACCATCTATGAAGATATTCAGAACCTGGCACCTGGCGGCGTGTGCCTTTTTCCCGAAGAATGGCGCATCCGGCAGAGCCGCGATGATATCGTTTATTACCCCATGCCTGTCCAGCGGTTGACAGACGCCTCCGATGTCCCCGCCAACCTCAAGCCCTACGTGGCGAACATGGTCTACGTGGGCGTGCTGGCTACGCTGCTGGGCATTGAGCTGGACGAGATCGCCTTCTCACTTGATTTCCACTTCGGTGGCAAAGCCAAGCCGATCAACATGAACCTGGGCCTGGTGCGGGCCGCTGCCGAATGGGCACTGGACAATCTCGCCAAGCAGGATCCCTACAAGATCGAGCGCATGAACAAGACGCAGGGGATGCTCTTGCTGGACGGCAATTCGGCGGGGGCTTTGGGCGCCGTGTTCGGTGGCGTGACCCTGGCAGCCTGGTATCCTATCACCCCCTCGACCAGCCTGATTGACGCCCTGCGCGAATACCTGCAAGACCTGCGCACCGACCCGGAGACCGGCAAGGCCACCTACGCCGTGCTGCAGGCCGAAGACGAGATCGGCGCGATTGGCATGGTCATCGGCGCGGGATGGGCGGGCGCGCGGGCCATGACGGCAACCTCTGGGCCGGGCCTGTCGCTGATGACCGAGTTCGCCGGTCTGGCCTACTACGCCGAAATCCCCGCCGTGATCTGGGATGTGCAACGCATGGGGCCAGCCACTGGCCTGCCCACGCGCACCTCGCAGGGAGATGTGCTCAAGGCGTATTTCCTGGGTCATGGGGATACCAAGCATGTCGTCTTGCTGCCCAGCAACGTCGCCGAAGCCTTCGAGTTCGGTTGGAAGGCTTTCGACCTGGCCGAGCGCCTGCAAACGCTGGTCTTCGTGCTCAGCGACCTGGACCTGGGCATGAACCTGTGGATGAGCAAGCCCTTCGAGTATCCCGATCAACCGATGGATCGCGGCAAGGTGTTGACTGCCGAAGACCTGGAGCGCCTGGGCGGATTCGCTCGCTACAAGGACGTTGACGGTGACGGCATTGGCTACCGCACCCTACCCGGCACCGACCATCCGCTGGCCGCCTATTTCACGCGCGGCACCGGCCACGACGAATATGCGCGTTACAGCGAGCGCGCCGACGACTGGGCCAACAACATGGTCCGCCTGAATCGCAAGTTCGAGACCGCGCGCAAGCTGGTACCGCCGCCGGTAGTGGATCAGGTCGAAGGGGCGCGGGTAGGCATCATCGCCTACGGCACTACCGACGCCTGCGTGGTGGAGAGTCGCGATCAGTTGCGCGAACGCGGCCTGGAAACCAGCTATCTGCGCCTGCGGGCGCTCCCGCTCAACCACGTCACGCGCGACTTCATCGCCGCCCACGATCGCGTTTATGTGGTGGAGAACAACACCGATGGACAGATGGCCATGCTGCTGCGCATGGAGTTCCCGGAAGTCGCCACGCGGCTGATCTCGCTGGCGTATTCGGATGGCTGGCCGCTGGCCCCTCGCTGGATGACATCTGCTATTCTGGAGAAAGAACAGGAGTTGTAGAGGAATGGGTAACCGGTTGAATCTCATCGGGCTGGATCGTAATGACTACAAAGGCAACAAGTCCACGCTATGCCTGGGATGCGGCCACAACTCGATTGCCAATCAGATCATTCAGGTGGCCTATGAACTCTCGATCAACCCGCACCGCGTGGTGAAACTGAGCGGCATCGGCTGTTCGAGCAAGTCGCCCGCCTATTTCCTCAACCGCTCGCACGGTTTCAACGGGCTGCACGGGCGTATGCCCGCCCTGGCCACTGGCGTGACCACCGTCAACCGCGACCTGCTCGCCATCGGCGTCAGCGGCGACGGCGACACGGGCAGCATCGGCCTGGGTCAGTTCAAGCACATGATCCGCCGCAATGTGCCTGTGGTATACATCGTGGAGAACAACGGGGTTTACGGCCTGACCAAGGGTCAGTTCTCCGCGACTGCCGACCTGGGTCAGGAACTCAAGTACGCGGGTGTCAACGAACTGCCGCCCATTGACATCTGCATGGAGGCGCTGGTTGCCAATGCCTCGCTGGTCGCGCGTTCATTTGCCGGCGACGCCAAGCAGGTGCGCGAACTGCTGAAGATCGCCTTCAGCCATCGCGGAACGGCGGTACTCGACATCATCAGCCCGTGCGTGACGTTCAACAACCATGAAACGTCTACCAAGAGCTATCCCTACGGCAAGGCGCACGAGGAGCCGTTGCAGGACATCACTTACATCCCCGAATACGAGGAGATCGTCCTGGAAGACCAGGAACCCGGCTCGGTTCAGGCAGTGGAAATGCACGACGGCTCGCACGTCCTGCTCAAGAAGCTCGATCCGCTGAGCCACGATCCCACCGACCGTGTGGCTGCCATTCGCCTGCTGGAAGAGGCGCGGCGCGACAACTTGTTCATCACCGGGCTGATCTACATTGACCGCGACCGCAAACCGCTGGTAGAGACCACGCATCTGATCGACACGCCGCTGGTGCACCTGCCGCCAGAACGTCTGCGCCCGCCGCGCGAGGCGCTGGACAGAGTGATGCAAAAACTGATCTGCTGCGATTGAGGGTGTCGCTCGAAGCAAGCGGCGCGCGTCTTCAGACGTGCGCCGCTTCTTTTCAGGCAATCTCGTCGGTTAACACCAGGCGGCGACGATGTACGCGCACATCGGCCAGCGACAGGCCCAGCGCCTCCACCAGCTCGTCGGCGCGAGCATGTTCGTGCTCACCCGTGCGCAACCAGGCAATCAGGTTTCCCTCATCGTCAGGGTGCAAGTCGAGGATCAGCGGGCGCAGGTCATAACGTTTGCCCCGTCGCTCGCGCTCGACCCGTTCCTGGCGCAGGAGCGCTTCGGCCCGCGCGACCAACTCTCCAGGGGATAGCGCATCACCCGGCGTCAACACGTACTCGGCACTGAAGACCTGGGGGGGCAGCGCTGGCGCTTTGATGGGCACTTCGCTCACCTCGTATGTGCGCAGTCCCGCCGGACTGGTCGCATTCAGGCGCTCGACCAGCGCGTCTGGGGGGTCGAGTGGTAGGCGGGCGGTCAGCCACACATCGAGCAATTCGCATTCGCTGGTCAGCCCGACGGGCAACGCCGTGGCGAATTGCAGGCGCGGACGGGGATTAAACCCGCGCGTATACTCCAGCGGAAATTCGGCGCGGCGCAACACCCGTTCCCAGGTCGTCGCCAGGTCGAGATGCCCGACGTAGCGCAGCGCGCCGAACTTGCCAAACCGGATGCGTAACCTTTGTTGCGTGAGTGCCTGGCTCATGGCGAGCCATTATAGCAGGGCAAGAGACGCGAGCCTATCCTCAAACACGAAACATGAGAACAGCACGGCCCCAGAAGTCCCTGCGCCGCGCATCTCGCCTCAGGAACTTGCCCCACCCTGTACCGCCAGCCCCAGTGAGCGCGCCGCTTGCTCACATAGCCGTCGTCCGCCCGCGTCCAGCCAGGCGGCCAGTGTCGCGCTGGACTTGCGCCCGGCCAGCACATCGGCCCACAAACCGGTTGCCCACTTGTAGTAATAGCGCGTCTCGGCAGCCCATGCCTGAGATGGCCGTTGCGTCACCGATGGTCCACCGTTATAGCAGGCCATGGCCAGGCCCAGATCGTAGCGGGCGTGCACGGACAGGCACTCCAGCAGGACTCCCACGCCGCGCCGGACGTTGGTATCGGGGTTGAGCATGTTCTCGCCATAGTCGAAATGAAAGGGCATAACCTGCATCAGTCCCACCGCGCCCGCCTGCGATATGGCCGCAGCGTCACCGCACGACTCGATCTGCATGACAATGGCGATGACGTTGGGATTGACCCCGTACTCGCGCGCCCAGCGGACGATCTCGCTTTCCCAGTATCGCACCTCGGGGGTATAGAAGTCGGCCAGGGGGGCGTGCGCATCGGTCAGGAAATGTTTTCGGTTCGCCTCGCGACCGCCGGGCAGCGGCGAATCAATCACTCCCGCCAGATCGAGCGCTTCCAGCGCCACCAGCGCCAGCAATACCAGCACCAATCCGCCAATCAGACGCCGCTGGACGAAGCGAGCGGGCACTGGAGACGGCTCTGACTGTCGCCGAGGGGATGAGCGTGCGGGTTTGCGGCTCGTCATGGCGCGCCCGCCTGCTCACGGCTCGACGATCTGCAGAGGATTGGGCACGAAGACCAGCACAAAGATGATCAGCGCTGCGTAGGCCAGCCAGCGCCGCCGCGCGTCAAGCTGCGTGACCGTATCCAGCGGCATGGCGTAGAGCCGCCCCAGAAAGAACAGCAGTAGCGTCCACAGCAACCACATCGAGTTGAAGAAGGACAGAGCCAGGAATACGCCCACGATGGGCAGATAGAGTCTTTGCGCCTTCCGCCCTAGCAGAGTCGAAATTACATGACCACCGTCAAGCTGCCCGATGGGGATCAGGTTCAGGCCGGTGATGAAGAGACCCGTCCAGCCCGCCTTGGCCACCTGATTGATGAAAACATCTTCCTGGCCATTGGGCAGAAACTGCCCAAAGACGACGAATTTGGCCAGTGCATAGAGCAATGAGTTGCCTTCCAGGATATAGGTCTCGTTGGGCAACGGCTCGATATGTGAGGTCGCCAGCCCAATCAGCAGGATCGGCACCGCCAGCACAAAACCAGCCAGCGGTCCGGCCACGCCTATGTCAAAGAGCATCTTGCGATTGCGCACCGGCTCGCGCATTTGTATGAATGCCCCCAGCGTGCCGAAGAAACCAAAGGGCAGCGGGATGAAATAGGGCAGCGTCACCGCCACGCCATGATGACGGGCGGCAAAGTAATGTCCCAGCTCGTGCACGCCCAGAATCGCCAGCACGCTCAAGGCATAGGGCCAGCCTTTCCAAAGAGACGAAAGCGCCAGGCTGTCCCACTCCCGCATGGCCGCTTCCTGCATTGCCCCCACATAGAGCAGGCTGAGCACTGTCAACATCAGCAGCACGGCATTGAGCCAGGCCGAGCGCGGCTTGGGCTGCACGCGGCCCTTGAGGGCGATGAATACATGCTGCCCTTGCTCGTTGGTCGTCAGGATAGTCTGATGATCCAGACGGGCGAACACCCGATCTACCTGCGCATACGCCGTCTCGCTGTCTACCCGCAGGCGACCGGTGAAACTCGCCGCTGCCTGGGACGATCCCACTGAGTCGGTGTGGTACACCTCCATCACCGAAGTGACGGCTTCCAGCATCTGCCTCACCAGATCGTTTCCCCTGGTTTCCTCCTGCGAGGGATGGATAGTGACGCTCTGACCACTGGAGAGCGCGGAGGGTTCATTGATCATGACGAAACTGCCTTCCTGTCAGGGTGTGTCCGCACCAGCAGCGGGCGGCAGAACTTCCCATTGTTCGTTGAAAGCGTCGAGCGCGATGATGGCTCCGTCGCGCGTGCGCAGATAGAGCGTGGCCACACTGGACTCGGCGGAGTCCGTCTGAAACATCCCATCAAAAGCTACTTCCGGCGAGGTCGCCCACCCCAGGCGGTCGCGCACGCGCTGATTGCTGCGCCATACCAGGCCAAAGCCCCGGATCGGCTGTTCGAGACCAGGCGGTGGGACCAGCGATTCGTCGCGGTCGGGGTCGCCTTCCTGGAACTCGTCCGGATACTGCGCCCAGGTGGGGACGCGACCATCTTCGAAGACGACGTAGATGCGGTCGAGCGCCTCCACCCAGATCATGCGCCCGCGCTCGAAGGTTTGTTCAGCTTCCAAAGATACCTGCGGCGGCCCCGCCGGGCACGTCTCCGGCGCAGGATCGAAGAACCAGGTCTCCGGGCACGACAGAGGGATGAGCAACGTTTGCTCCGCAGTCGCCCCACCCCCCTCGATCTCCAACAGGAACCGCGCCACGTCACGATCTGAGCCGCGAGTGGTCACCGTCAGGTCACCGCTGGGATTCACATCCCAGCGCCAGATGCGCTCGCCCGCCGCGTCCAGTCGGTAGATACGCGCGCGCATTGCCCCGCGCGTGCTCCAGAACAGGCGTACGTTGTCGCCCGGACGCACCGAGGCCGAGTCAGTGGTGAAGTACTCGATGGACAGCCCGGCGAGCGTGGGAGCCCTGGTAGCCGTCAGCGTGGCGGGCAAAGGCGACTGCGTCGGCGCGAGCGGGTGCGTCGGTGACGGCCCGGGTGTGGGCGTGGTGGGCACAGGCGTGCGGCTCGGTGTAGGCGAAAGGGTCGGCGCGACCACGACCGCCGGAGCCGTCGGGCTGAGCACAGCGGTGCTCGTAGGGCTGGGCGCAACCGTGAAGATCACTGGCTGCGCGTTACCACCACAGGCCGCCAGAAACACCATTCCCAGCCCTGCCAGCCAGGCCCACCACCATTTCCCGGCGGGCAGAGCGATCGGTCGCACAGACCAGCCAGAGAAGCCCATCGCCAGCATCCTCGCACGAAAGATTCTGCCAGCTATTCTAACACGGCTACAACTGCCTTGCCGACGGCAGGGAGAACGCTTTTATCTGCGGACGAAGTTCACCGCCCAGGTGCACAGCGCAGAGGGAAAAGCGGGCATGACAGGCCCTCCATGTTCTTCTCTGCGCTCCCTGCGAATCCTAACAGCTCAATTCTTGCCATGGAAGATATCTTCCGGCAGCAGGAGCGTCAGCGCGTGTTCACCGGATAGCGCAGATAGCGCACAGGTGCGGGTTCCAGACTCTCGCGCACCGCTTCGATGATTGCCTGGCGGGCCGCCTCGTCGTGCTGAAAGTCCATGTCGTCGGCGGGCACCACCAGCACCGGGCAGCTTTTCCAGCGGCCAATCCACTCGTCGTAGAGCACGTTGAGACGCGACAGATATTCGGCGGAGATGTCGCGCTCGAAGTCGCGCCCGCGCAGCCGGATGCGCGCCTGCAACGTCTGCACGCTGGCTTTGAGGTAGATCAGCAGGTCCGGCGGCGGCAAAAAGGCGCGGATACCTTCGTAAAGATCGCGATAAGCGCCGTAGTCGCGCTCGGACATATGTCCCTGCTGATACAGATTGAGCGCGAAGACCTCCGCGTCTTCGTAGACGCTGCGATCTTGCACCACCGACCCCGGATGATCTACCAACTGACGGTGATGCTGCAGCCGCCGCGAGAGAAAGAACACCTGTGAATGAAAGCTCCACCGGCGCATATCGGCATAGAAATCCGCCAGATAGGGATTCTCGTCCACCGCCTCAAAGAAAGCTTTCCAGCCGAATGCTTCGGCCAGGATGCCGGTCAACGTGGACTTGCCCACGCCGATATTGCCGCCGATGGCGACAAAGTGTTTGCTCGAATTCATCGGTTGGATCATGGTTCTTTCCCCTCCGCGCTCGCCGCCGCTGACTGCCCTGGGGCCTGTTCGCCGCGCAGCCGTTCCAGATACGCTGCTTCCAGGTCCACCTGCGTGTGATTGGCCAGCGCCAGCAGGCAGGCGAACACCCCGGCCAGCTTATCGCGAATCGGCGGCAACGTCTGCGCACCTTCGCCCGAGCGAGTCGCCTGCCAGTGTTCAGCCAGCGTCGCCGCCAGAGCGCCAATCTCGCGCTGCAGGCGCAAGAAATTCAGGAATGGATCGCCGGACGGCCCCTCTTGCTGGCGCAGATGCAGTTGAAAGTCACCCAGCCGTCGCGCTGTCTGGTCGGGCACGACGGCCTCGCCTGCAGGCAGGGCAACTCCGGTGATCTCCAGGCCGGGCAGGGCAGGCTGACGCGGTCCAGCTCCCAAAGCGCCGCGAATGCGGCTGAAGATTTCAGCGCGGTCTTCGGTGTTGCGCACGAAGTCCATGTCGTTGGTGTCTATGGTGAGCACTGGCGCAGCCTGGTACGCGCTGAAGAAACGCTCGTAGGCCAGACGCAGGCTGTCAATGTAGGCGGGGTCCATGTTGCGCTCGTAGGGCCGGTCGCGCGCGGTGATACGGCTCATCAGGGTATCGGTGTCTGCCTTCAGGAACACCACCAGGTCGGGGCACAGGACGTTTTCGGCCAAGGCTTCCTGCACGCTGTAGTAGGTCTTCAGTTCGTCGCCAGCCAGGTTGACTTCGGCGAACAGGCGGTCTTTGTCGAACATATAGTCGCTGATCAGGGGACGCGCCATGTTCTTGAGCTGGCGCTGTTGATGGTAACGGCTGAGCAGAAAGAAAATTTGCGTCTGGAAGGCGTAACGGGCGCGATCCTGGTAGAAACTGCTGAGGAAAGGATTCTCCTCGAAGACTTCCAAAACCAGTTGGCCGCCCAGTTCTTTGTGCAGCATGCGTGCCAGCGTGGTCTTGCCTACGCCGATCACGCCCTCGATGGCCACATAGGCTTGCACAGCGCTCATTTTCCCTGTCCATTACGTGGGTGCAAGACGAAGTTCCAGAGGGAGCGAAGTCTTTCGCGCAGCCCTCCCCATGCCTCAGTATACGCCCCCGCCCGCTGACTTGTCCAAAATCGCCCCTGGTCAGGCTCCCTGCCCCCACTCTGCATCGGGCAGGCGAAGTGCCCCTTCAGCCACTGGCGCGGCACACCAACCGCGGTATGATCAGCCGACCATCAACCAGGAGGCCTGCCCTCATGAAATATGCCGGCACCATCCTGCGCATTCAGCGCAGCCGCTCAGCAGTGACGCTGATCCTTGAGACGCCGATGGGCCTGCGCGGCGTCGAACTGGATCGCGAGCTGCGGACGCAGATTCTGGCCGACTTCTCCCAACCCGCCGACGCT
>DAOTZZ010000098.1:0-12711 GCA_034433965.1 Anaerolineae bacterium | reverse complement strand
GGGCGCACCTGACGCACCCGGTCGAGCCAGCGCGCGTAGACTTCGGCCTGCCGGTAGTGCGGGGCCAGCACCAGCACCTGATCGGCCCATTGCAGCGTCTGCACCTGTTCAGTCCAGGGCCAGCCCAGATCGCCGCGCACGATCTCCACCTCCGGCGAGAGCAGTTCCAGGGGGTAACGCGCAGCCAGTCCGCTGAGCACCAGGGTGAGCGCCACCCCGCCCCCGCTGAGCGTGCGCGCCAGCAGGACGAAGGGCGTGGGCAAGGCGTCTTCGGCGATCAACAGCAGGTGTTGCAGGCGCGGACGTACCGGAATCGGGCGGCCCACCGGGCTGAGCACGTCGAGCACGTCACCGGGGACGGGCAACCAGGACGACGACAGCTCGACAGTGAGGCGGCCCGGACGTATGTCAACCGGCAGCCACAGTTCACGCAGATAGGGTTCCCAGCCCACCTGTTGATGGGGACGTACCAGCAACCCCTGACCCGCTTTAAGTTGCATCAGGGCGGGTTCGACGGCCAGATCGGCCTGGGCCAGGTCTGACGACACCTGGCGGACACGTTCGACGAGAGCCTGACTTGCACGCATGGTGCCAAGCCTACACTGAGTGAAGAGGATGTGCAAGGAGAAATTCACCGCAGGGAGTGCAGAGAAAGAGTTCTTGATTTGTTCTTCCCTGCGCCATCTGTGCCTGAGGGTTTTCACGCCCCGCCGTCACTCACAGCAGCGACGGCAACCAGGCCCGCCAGGCCGCGTCCAGGTTGGCGAAGGACAGGCCCAGGACGCTCCGACAGGCTCCGTCCAGCGACTGCCCGCCGGCGATGGCGCGTATCCAGGCGTTGCGGGCCTCAATGCCGTGCGCTTCAGTGATATAGTGCACCAGCACGAACGCCTGCCGGATGGCCAGATCGCGCTCGTCGGCGGAAAGCGCGTCGGGGTCGGCCAGTTCGTCCCAGCGCAGCAGGCGCTCGTCGGAGGTCTCCGGAGCCAGCGCCAGCGCTGCAATGCGTTTGAAGGTGCGGTTGCGTTGACTGAGCGTGCTGAAGAGCGACCCGCCATAGTCGGCGATGCCCTCCTCCAGCCACCACGGAAAGTGCTCGCGCACTCCTCCCGCCAGCTCGAACAGCAGGAAACGGGTATATTCGCGCGCCACCACGGATTCGTCCGGCGCAGTGCCGATCGGGGTCAGGGTCAGCTTGATGGCCTGACCAGGCGCGTTCCAGGACGTGAGATCGGGCTGCGACAGGCGCGTCCAGTTGAAGAGCACAGTCGGGCTTTCGTACAGCTTGATATGCGCGGTCTGTTGGGGAGTATAGGCGAAGGCGCGCGTTACCGCTGCGTGCACTTCCGGCAGGTAGTCCAGCATGGCCTGCGCCTGCTGACTGTTGTCCACCACGTCGGTCAGATAGTACAGGCGGAAGCCCGGCGCGTCGGCGGTCGTCCAGTGTTCGCCGGCGAACAGCCAGCGATCGTCCTGACGATAGAAGAGCACCGACATGGTGGTGCCGCCCGCAGAACCGTCGCCGGTGCGCGCTGCCTGCCGCCAGCGCCAGCTCATGCGGGCGATGGCTGTCTCCGGCGACAGGGTGCGGATGTTGAACAGTTCGACCTCGAAGACGGCCAGCGGATGTTCCACCCAGTCGCGTGCCCAGGCGGTGTGCTCGGCCAGGAAGATCGGGTCGCCCGGCCATACGAAGGACAGATAGGTATCCAGGTTGCCGGTCTGCACGGCACGTTCCATACGGGCAACCGTCCGGTTCAGTTCGAATTCGATGGCGCTCAAGGGAGTCGGCGAGGGGGTGACGCGGGGAGCGCGCGTGGGCTGCGCGAACAGCGTGCTGGCCCCCTGCACGTCAGGTGTGGGCGTGGGCTGTGAACTCTGCGAGCCACAGGCGACCAGGGCCAGGCAGAACGTCAGCAGCAAGGTGAACAGTCTGATCATTCCGGCCCTCTCCAGTTGCGCCACCTTCGTTACACGTTATACGCAGCGACGCAGCCAGGCCATCAGCGGATGCGCAGATAGGAGATGGCGCTCTCCTGAAAGCCCGCCGCCTGGTAGAAGGCGCGCGCCGCCGGACTGCCCCGCGCGATGTTGACGTAGAGATGCGTCAGCGCCAGGCGGTTGGCGTGACGGAGCGCAGCTTCGAGGAGGGCCGCGCCCACCCCTTCGCCGCGAAAGTCACGCGCCACGGCCATATCGTCAATCCAGCCGCGCCCGCCGGTCAACGTCTGCACCAGTGACATGGCCACGAAGCCGATCACCCGTTGAGGAGCGCTATTGGTTTCGGCCACGAAAACACTGATCGTCTGCCGCTCACTGAAGCGCTGCCGGGCTGCCGCCCAATCCTGCGCGGTCAGACTGGCGTTGGCGTCCACCAGGCCCAGCAGTTCGAGCACGGCGTCGGCGTCGCCCGGTTCGGCTTCGCGGATGTGAAACCCCTTGGTATGCTCTTCGGAGGTATAGGAGGTCCGCTGTTGTAGCGCCAGCCAGCGCCTCATAGCCTGACGGTGCGTGCGGAAAGGCAGCTCCGGCAACTCGTCCGGCCTGAAGATGTGCACATCGAGCGCATCGTCGCCGGCGCGCAGCGTCCCCCCAACCGGGCGGGCGCGGTAGAAGACGATGATGCCGCTGGTAGGCGGGCCTTCGGGGAACGAGTAGATGCCCAGCAGATCGATCAGTTCCACATCCAGACCGGTTTCTTCGCGGCTTTCGCGGATGGCGGCTTCTTCGACGCTCTCCTCCGCCTCGATGTAGCCCGAAGGCAGCGCCCACTGCCCCGGTTTCACCTGCCCGCCGCGCTTGACCAGCACCACCCCGCCTTCCATCTCGATGATGATACCCACCCCTGGCACAGGGTTGTGGTAGTGCACATAGCCGCAGGAGGGGCAGGTCAGGCGCTCGCGCGAACCGATGGTGCGGGTCACCAGGGGTTCGCCGCACTGCGGGCAATACGTCGGGCGCGCGGTAGAGAGCATAGAGAGGTGAACCGGAGCCTCACAACTCCAGGAAATCGCGCAAGGGATGACTACGGTTGGGATGGCGGAGCTTGCGCAGGGCTTTGGCTTCGATCTGACGGATGCGCTCGCGCGTCACGCCAAAGTGACGCCCCACTTCTTCGAGCGTGTGTTCCTGACCATCTACCAGCCCAAAACGCATCTCCAGCACTTCGCGCTCGCGGGCATTGAGCACCGACAGCGCCCCGCGAATCTGCTCTTTGAGCAACTGCCGTGCGGCAGCATCTACCGGGCCGGGGATTTTGTCGTCTTCGATGAAGTCGCCCAGCAGACTGGAGTCTTCCTGGCCGACAGGCATCTCCAGCGACATCGGCTCTTGCGAGATGCGCAGAATTCGCCGGACCTTGTTGGCGGCGCGACGCAGTTTGCGCGCCAGCGTCGGGTCGAGCCGTTCGCCATTGTCCCAGGCCGCGCGGATGGCGGCTGTTTCTTCCGGCGTCAGGAAGTCCATTTCCAGGGCGATTTGCTCGGCGGTCGGTTCGGAGCCGAGCGCCTGCACCAGGTCGCGCTGAATGCGCATCAGGCGGTTGATCGTCTCGACCATGTGCACGGGGATACGAATGGTACGCGCCTGATCGGCGATGGCGCGACTGATGGCCTGGCGAATCCACCAGGTGGCGTAGGTGCTGAACTTGAAACCTTTGGTGTGATCGAACTTTTCCACGGCGCGCAGCAGGCCGATATTGCCCTCCTGGATCAAATCCAGGAAGTTGATGCCGCGCCCCATGTAGCGCTTGGCCACGCTGACCACCAGCCGCAGGTTGGCGCGGGTGAGCGCCTCCGATGCCTGCGGGCCACGTTCGAGGGCCTGGGCGAACTCGCGCTCGGCCAACGTGTTAGTTCGCGCCCGGTCTTCCTGAAGCCAGGCGCAGAACGTCGCTTCATCGGCCCAGGTGCTGTGTTCCAGGTAGTGCTCGGCCAGACGCTGCTGGAAGGGAGCAGGGATGAGATAGAGCGCCTGAAACACTTCGAAGAGGTGCGCGGCGACGCGGTTCCAGGTGTCGTCGCGCCCCCAGTCACCCTGCTCCAGGTATGCGCGGACGTAGGACGGCGACTTGCCATCCCAGTTCGCGCGCAGGTTCTGCGCTTCGCCGATCAGCAGATCAATGACGGGCGGCTCGATAGTGAGCCCCGCCAGAATACCCGCCATCTTCTCCCAGTTTTCGAGCAGGTACGCATAGAGCGCCGCCAGCACGTCGGCTGGTTCGGCGTCCTGGGGAAGCTGCTGGCGCACGTTGTTGAGCAACGTACAGGCCGCGATCTGCGACGACAGCCATGTCTCACGGTCAGGATCGAGCAGTTGTACTTGCCCAATCTCCTTGAGATACATGCGCACAGGATCGTCGGCCAGGATGGACGTTTCCAGGCGAGCCAGGTCTACATCGTGACTGATGCCGTCCAGCTCGTGTTCGTCCAGGTCGGCCAGGTCAACGTCTGCCCCTTCGTCGGCGTCCAGGTCGAGGGCATCGCCTTCGTCCACCAGAATCTCGACGCCCATTTCCTCCAACTGATCGAAGACCGCCTGGACTTCGTCGCTGTCGGGGTCGTCGAAAAGCGCCAGGACTTCGCTCTCATTCAGCCGTTTGGTGCGGCGTCCCTTTTCGATCAGCTCTTCGATCGTCTGGGGCCTGTCGTTGTCTTGCCTGTTGCGCGATATGTTAGCCATGATCTCCAGGCATCTTCCCTCAGCATGGGTTTTGCCAGCGCCGACGGGTCACCAGGACGGTGACTGAGTTTTGACCCTGCTCAGCGCTCTGGCGATGATCAGGCGGGCGCGGATGTTGGCCCGCAGCGCCTCGTGATAGCCCGCGCCGGTCAGATCGCCGCTGAGCAATTGAGCATCCTGCTGCAAGAAGTAGAGTTCGTTCCATTCACGCTCCAGGAAACGCTGCCGCAAGGCCAGCACTTCCTGTAACCACACACGGGTATCCGCTTCGGGTTGGGCATTGAGGCGCGCCTGTTCGCGCCGGATCGAGCGCAATTCGGCGCGCAGCGGCCTGGGCAGTGCCTGTTCCAGTTCCTCCTCTGGCGTGACGCGCAACTCCTCGACCACCTGCCGCAGTTCTGGGGATAGATGCGCGTAGAAATAGTCTACCGGCTCCATCTCGTGCTGGTACAGTGCCTGCAACAACACCCGGAAGATGGCCTGGTAATCCGGGCGGCTAAAGTCTCCTGGTTTCAGCGGAGCCAGCACCTCGCTCAGCCACGCTTCGCCGTTTTGCAGTTCGCGCAACAAGCGGTTGGCCACGTACAGGCGTTCCGGTTGTTCGAGCAGCAGGCGCAGGCAGAAACCTTCGCGCAACGCCGGGTGCCCCGCTGCTGTGCCCGCCCGCACTGCCGGAGCGGGACGTTCGGCCAGGCGACGCTGCTCGCGCACGGGTGGCACGGCCCGTGTTCGTTCGGCCCGCCGGCGTTGCGTCCACTGCAACAGCGTGCGCTCGTCAATGCGCACCCGCCGTGCCAGCGCCTGAATGTTGCCGCTGCGCTCGATGTCGCTTTCGGTGGCGGTCAGCAGCGGCAACAACGCGCGTGCCGCCTGCTCGCGCTCCTGATAGGACGATTGCGGCGTCAGGTGCGCCGTGCCCCGCTGAATGACATATTCCGCCACTGGAATGGCGCGTTCCAGAAGCTCTTTCCAGGCTTCCGGATTCTCGCGGATCAGGTCGTCGGGATCGTGTCCCTCCGGCAACGTGATCACGCGAATATCCAGTTCCAGAGTGCCAGTGTAGCGCATCACGCCGCGGGGATCAAAAGTCACCGGGCCGTCGGTTTGCAGTGTCTCGCGGGCGACGTTCAGCCCGCGCATGGTGGCCGTGGTACCGGCCACATCCGGATCGAGGGCCAGGATCAGGCGGCGGGCGTAGCGGCTGAGCTGCCGGAGCTGATCTTCGGTCAGCGCGGTGCCCATTTGCGCCACCACGTTGGCAAAACCGGCCTGATGCGCCTGCAGCACATCCATGTAGCCCTCGACGATGACTGCCGTCTCGGTCTCGCGGATGGCGCGACGGGCCTTGTCCAGCCCATAGAGCAGTCGCCCTTTGTCGAAAAGGGGACTTTGCGGTGAGTTGAGGTACTTGGGCACGGCGTCTTTTTCCAGCGCGCGCGCCCCAAAGCCCACGGTGCGCCCGCGCGCATCGCGGATGGGGATCATCAGCCGGTGCCGGAAGCGGTCGTAGACGTTGCCCTGCTCGTTACGGATGGCGACGCCCGCCTCGACGATCTCGTCCTGAGTATAGCCCAGCATCTGCAGATGCTGCATGGCCTGGTGCCAGTCGTCGGGCGCATAGCCCAGTTGGAAAGCGGCGACCGTCTCCGCCCGCAGGCCACGCCCGGTCACGTAAGCGCGCACGGCCTCAGCCGCGGGCGCTTCCAGCAATTGCTGGTGAAAGAAGCGTGCTGCCTCTTCGATCAACCCTTGCAGGCGCTCGCGTTCGGTGACCTGTTGCTGTTGGGCAGGGGTGAGCGGGGTCAGTTCGACCCCGGCACGCTTGGCCAGGTTGCGCAGCGCTTCGCCGAAGTCCCAGCCCTCGGCCTTCATCACGAAGCCGAAGATATCGCCCCCTTCGCCACACGCGCCGAAGCAACGCCAGGTTTGCGTCTCCGGAAAGACCACAAACGAGGGCGTCTTCTCGTGATGGAAGGGGCACAATGCCTTGAAGTTGCGCCCCGCCTTTTGGAGATGCACATAGCCCGAAACGACATCCACGATGTCGAGCCGGGCTTTGACCTCGTCAACGATAGACATGGGCTGGCAGTTTCAACCGACCGAATGCTGCGAAGGTGCTTGGATTATATGCCCCAACAGGAGCGGCTGCAACCGCTTCGCGCCCGTAACGCGACACGGGGTATAATGGGCCTGGGGCCGGAGAGCTGTTCCAGCTTTGGTAGCCAGAAATTGGCCTACCCTGCGTATAAGAGAGGGGGCGCTGCGATGGGCCAGACGATCCTGATCGTGGACGATGATCCGGATGTGCGCGACTTGCTACGCGAAGGAGTCTTCGCTGGCGACGAATACCGCGTGCTGGAGGCCAGAGATGGTCCGGACGCACTGACCCTGCTGGGCCAGGAATCGCCCGATCTGATCCTGCTCGACCTGGTGTTGCCCGGCCTCAGCGGCATGGACGTGCTGGTCGCCTTAGCTTCGCACGGGGTGCAGGCACCAGTGATCGTCATGACCGAAGATCGTGACCTGAGCGCCGCGGTCGAGGCGTTCCGGCTGGGCGCGGCAGACGTGGTCGCCAAACCCCTGCGCGAAGCCGAGGTCGCTGCGGCTGCCGAGCGCGTGCTGGCTCAGGTGCGCATGCGCCATGAGCGCGACGCGCTGGTGTCCGAGTTGCAGGCGGCCAATGAGCAACTTTCGGCGCAGGTGACCGCGCTGAGCACGCTGCACGATATCGGCGAATCGGTGGTGGCGCTGCGCGATCTGGAGAGCGTGTTCAACCGCGTGCTGGAGGCGGCGCTGTCTCTCACCCATGCCGATCACGCCATGCTCCTGCTGCGCGACGAGCGCTCCGACTCGCTGATCCTGCGGGCGGGCCAGAACCTGCCCCTGGCCATGCTCGACCGGCTGGGATCGGCGGTGCGCGACGAGCTGGCCGACCTGGTGATGCAGTCGCGCGAGCCGCTGGTCGCCAGCGGCGACGGCCTGCGTCGCTTCAAAGCGGGGCGCGATCGCTACGCTGTCGCCTATATCCCCCTGATCGTACAGTCGGCGGCGATCGGGGTGCTGGCAGTGGGCAATCATCAGTCGGCGCGAGCGTTCGATCAGGGGCACGCCCGCCTGTTGAAGATACTGGCCAGTTATGCGGCCATGGCCATCGTCAGTGTGCGCCTGTCGGTGATGCTCGATCAGCGCAGCCGCCAGTTGGCGCAGGTGCAGCAGGAACTGCACGCCTGGCAGATGCAGCGTCGCGAATGGTTCCGCGAGGGGTTCGCCGCGCTGCGTCCGCCGCTGGAGATGGCGCAGTCGGCGCTGGTTTGGCTGGAACAGAATGCTGCTGATCTGCCCGTCGAGGTGCTGACGCTGCACCTGACCGATGTGGCGGTGCGCGTCCGCGAGGCGCTGGCTCACCTGCGCGCGCTGGAGCAGCCGCCTGCCCAGGCTGAATGACACTCCTCTCTGCTCATATAAGGATGAAGCGCCGTGACCGGAGAACGTATCCTGCTGGTAGAAGATACGCCTGAGTTGCGCAGTCATCTGGCCGATGAGGTCTTGCGTCCAGCCGGATACGATGTGATCACGGCGCAGGATGGCGCAGAGGGTTTCACGCTGGCCCGCGATCTGGAGCCGGACGCGATCGTCTCCGGCTACGAGATGCCGCGCGTCAATGGACTCTCCATGCTGGAAGCGCTGCGCGAGACGGGTACGCAGGTGCCCTTCATCCTGATGACCGCCGAAGGCTCCGAAGCGCTGGCGGTGCGGGCGCTGCGCATGGGCGTCAGCGACTACCTGATCAAGCCCTTTCACGATAGCGAGCTACTGCAGGCCCTGCAGAACGCGCTGCGTCATCACTGGACGCGCCGCATCACCGATCAGGTGCCGGAACAGTTGCTACAAGCCAATCGTCAGCTCGAACAACGCCTGCGCGAACTCGACACGCTGGTGAGCATCGGCAAGCGCGTCACGGGACAGCTTGATCTGACACAGGTGCTCAGTCAGGTGGTGCAGGCCGCCGTCGAGATGACCGGCGCGGAGTCTGGCTCGTTGATGCTGGTCGAACCGGGCACCAACGAACTGTATCAGGTGGCCTCGACCGGCGAAGCGCAGGATGCCGGCGCGTCGCTGCGCCTGCCCATCGCCGATAGTCTGGCAGGGCGCGTCGTGCAGACACAGCAGCCGCTGGTGCTGGCCGGTGACGAACTGCAGAAGATCAAGACCAGCTACCTCTTTCGGGCGCTGGCCTATGTCCCCCTGCTGCTCAAAAATCGCGTGATCGGTGTGCTAGGCGTGACCACTCGCCAGGAAATTCGCCCCTTCGAACAGCACACCATCCGCTTGTTGGGCGTGCTGGCCGACTTCGCCGCCATCGCCATCGAAAACGCGCGCCTGTATGCCGCGACCGAGAAAGAGCGCGACACGCTCAACACCATCCTGCGCGACACGGAAGACTCGATCATCGTGGTGGACAACGACAGCAAGGTCCTGTTCGTGAACCCGGCGGCGTGCCGCACGTTCAACCTCAGCGCCTCGCGCACGCAGGGGCGACCGCTGGCCGAGGTAATCGATCACCGCGAGGTGGTGGAGCTATTCGACAAGGAGGCGCGCAGTGGGCGCAGCCGGCGCACCGAGATCGCGCTGAGCGATGGGCGCTACCTGCACGCGCAGTTGACTATTGTGCGCGGCGTGGGGCGCGTGGTGGTGATGCAGGACATCACGCACCTGAAGGAACTGGATCGCATCAAGAGCGAGTTCGTCACCACCGTCTCGCACGATCTGCGCTCGCCGCTGACTTCGATTCTGGGCTACATCGAGCTGGTCAGGCGCTCCGGCCCGCTCAACGCGCAGCAACAGTTGTTCCTGGATCGCATTGTCTCCAGCGTGCAGTCCATCACTGCGCTCATCTCCGACCTGCTGGAACTGGGCAAGATCGAGGCAGGGTTCGACGAGGATCGCGAGCCAGTGCTGCTGGCGAAGGTCTTTCGCGAGGCTATCGAGACACTGCGCCCCTCGTGGGAAGCCAAGCGTCACACAGTGCAGGTGCGTCTGCCCGACGATGTCCCCCCCGTGCTGGGCAATCCCCTGCGCCTGCGTCAGGTGGCGAACAATCTGCTGGAGAACGCCATCAAGTACACGCCCGACGGCGGGCAGATTCGTGTGATGCTGGAGACGGAAGGCGACTTCCAGGTGCTGCGCGTGGCGGATACGGGCATCGGCATCGCCGCCAAAGACCTGCCTTACATCTTCGACAAGTTCTACCGCGCCGACGAAGCGATCGAGCACTACGACGGCACAGGGCTGGGACTGTCCATCGTCAAGGGCATCGTGGAGCGCCACAACGGGCGCATCTGGGTAGACAGCCAGGTGGGCCAGGGCACCATGTTCACCATCATGCTGCCCAACCATACGCCGCCGGAAGAAAAACGATCGACAGACTGACGCGCAGACCTCAAAGCGTGTCGGGCACTCTCTCGCCTTCAACCCATCGCCTGGTAACTCCCCACACACCCGATGCTGTATCCGCGCTATCAACGCCCCCTGCGAACAGACAGGCAGTGGGGCGTATTGCAATACGCCCCACCCCATCCTGTCACACTGCATCAGTCTATTGTGGCGGATAGCCGGTGGACGGCAACATGCTCACCGTCGAAACAACAGCCTGCGCCCGATCCAGGATGACCGTGCCGCCCGCGCCATCGGGCACAGGGATGATCGCCTCGTTGACGAACTGCCCGTCCAGCGGGCTGCTGATCACGGTGGTGACGATCTGCATCTCGACCGTCTCGCCGGGGCCGATGCTGTCTATGGTGAAGGTCACCGTCTGGCCGGAGATGTTCACCGTGCCCCTGGACGTGGTGGCGCTGTCAATGCGCAGGCCGTCGGGCAGCGTGTCCATCACCGGGATGTTGGTGGCCGTGCCGGTGCCGTTGTTGGTCAGCAGGATCGTCCAGGTGATCTGCTCACCGGGCAGGCCGATGCCGCCCGGCTGCAGCACGCCAACCTTGCTCAGCGCCGGGTCGAACAGGCTCAGCAGCGGCGCAGTGCCCGGCCCGTTGACGGTGAGCGTGGCAGAGGCGGTGTTATCCGCCGGGTTGCTGTCCACGCCCACGCTGCCGGTGATGGTGGCCGTGTTGGTGATGGTCTGGCCCGCCGTGCCCACTTCTGGGTAGGCGCGAATCTGCAACGTGGCCGAGCCGCCCGGCGGCAACACGCCGATGACCCACTGCCCGCTGATCTCGCTGTAGCTGCCCTGGCTGGCGACATGCGACAGATAGGCCATGCCGTCGGGCAGGGAGTCCTCGACGATGGCCGCGACCGGCTGCAGCGGGTCGTTGTTGATGGCGGTGATGGTGTAAATCACCAGATCGGTCTCGTTGGGCGTGGCGTTGTCCACCGTCTTGGTCACGCCCACGTCGTAGGTGACGTTAGCCTGCAAGCAGACCGTGTCGGCGCGCAAATCCGGCACGTTGTGATGGTGCAGCAGCAGCACACACGGCGGGTTCGGCCCCTGGTAGACCGACCAGTCATAGCGCACAGGGACGGATGGCCCGTTCATATCCAGCCAGACCGACGGTCCGGGATAGTCGTTCAGGCCGTCAGTGGAGAAGTCCACCCCCTGGGCGAGCATGTTATAGGTCATCAGGTTGCTGACATCCACCAGCGTGCCGTCCAGATACCAGCTCGCTACCCAGAAGTCGAAGGTGGCGTCGGTGTCGTCCAGGCCCAGCAGGCCCGCCCAGGTGCCCATGAACAACACGCTGTTCTGGAAGGGCACCGTGTCGAGCACGTCTGCCTCGATATCGTTGACGAAGTCCCCATACCATGACGACGTGCCCGCGCCGAAGTCGTCTACAATGACGATGAACACATCGTTCGACGCGCCGAAGAAGGGACTGCCCAGGTTCCAGTTCCAAATCCGGTAGTCGGGGGTACCGTCCTGGTCGGCGTCAATATAGACCTCGAACCACACTTCTTCGGAGAGCGACGACCAGTTGCCATAGGTCGAAAGCCCGAAGTACAGGCGGCTGTTGTCGTAGAGCGTGCCGCCCAGGTTCTTCACGGCGTTGTAGTCACTGGTCACGCCCACGTATTGCAGGTCAGCCGAGTCGTACACGCCCTCGTAGAACGGATCGTCTTCGCTTTCGTCATAGAGTTCGAAAGCCGAGACCAGCGAATACTCGGCGTAGGGCGGCAAGCCGCCGGTGAACACTTCCTTACCGGCCATGCTGATGACATCCAGCCCCGTCATGCCCGTCACCGGCAGGGGATCGGTCGTCGCCTGCAGGGTAGAGGCCGGGCGCACCGCGGCGTAGATCGGCACCCACAGTTCCAGGTCTTGCCCCGCGTTCTGCAGGCGCAGCAGACCGGACTCTTCGCTCAGCCAGTGGCGCGGGAAGCCATTCTGCGTCTCGGCAACGGTCGGATCGTGGCTGTGCGGCGCGCTCCAGGTCGCGTGATCGGTGATGTTCAGCGTCACCTGTACCGTCGCCGTGCCGCCGGCGGGCACGTTCACTGTGGCCGGGGAAACGCTGACGCTGACGCCGTTGATATCGGCCAGCGAGACATAGCTGGCATCGAAGCTGATAGCCGCGCTGCCCTTGTTCTCCACGGTGACATTGCGCACCAGGGCTGTCGGAGCGCTGGCGTCAACGACGCCGAAAGAGACGCTGACCAGTTCCGGCGCGGCGGCGTTGTAGGCGATCACGTCGCTGGAGGAAGCGGCGGTCAGGTCAAGCCGCCCGACGCCCGTCCGCGCCGGACCGTAAATGGGCGGCGTCTGATTGTTGCCCTGGTAGAGGTGATGGATGGCGGTATTCATCACCAGCGCCTTGATCTCGGCCACGCTCCAGGTAGGGTGCAGTTGGCGCAGCAGAGCGACCGCGCCTGCCACATGCGGTGACGCCATCGAGGTGCCGCTGTAGGAGACGCTGCCATTGCCGGTGCCCAACGCCGTCGAGGTAATGCCAAAGCCGGGCGCGGTAATGTCGGGCTTCAGGCCCACGTTCGCGCCGTCCGGCTCGCGCTGCGGCCCGCGCGACG
>DAOTZZ010000097.1:0-4804 GCA_034433965.1 Anaerolineae bacterium | reverse complement strand
CGTGAAGAGATCATCCGGCTGACGGCGCTGTCTTCGTGCGCAGGTTGAGCGTCGAAGCTGGCCCCGGCAGCCCTGGCGCAGGTTCTGCGCCCTCTGCAAAATCTGTTCAATCCGGCAGACTACCCCAATCTGCTGGTGGGATTGGGCGAACCGGACGACGCGGCAGTATATCGGCTGGACGATGAGAGCGCGCTGATCGTCACGACGGATTTCTTCACGCCGATCGTAGACGATCCCTACCAGTACGGCGCGATCGCAGCCGCCAACGCCCTCAGCGATGTCTACGCCATGGGCGGACGTCCGCTGCTGGCGCTGAACATTGCCGCCCTGCCCCCCACCCTGCCGCCTGCCATCAGCGGTCAGATTCTGCTGGGCATGGCGGAGAAAGTCCGCGAGGCGGGCGCGGTGATCGCCGGCGGCCATACCATCCAGGACAGAGAGCCGAAAGTCGGCCTGGCGGTGATCGGCCTGGCCGCGCCGGATCGTCTGTTGACCAAAGGAGGCGCGCGCCCCGGCGATCTGCTGGTATTGACCAAACCCCTGGGCACCGGCTGCATCACCACTGCCGCCAAGAACGACCGTGCTGAGGCCAGGGACATCGCCGAGGCCGTGCGCTGGATGATGCATCTCAACCGCGATGCGGCAGAAGCGGCGCTCGCGTTGGGCGTGCGCGCCGTCACCGATATCACTGGCTTTGGCCTGCTGGGCCATGCAACGGAAATGGCCGAGGCGAGCGGAGTCACGCTGGTGATTGACGCCGGGCGCGTGCCGCTCATGGCCGGCGCGGAACGATACGCCTCGCAGTGGATCTTCCCCGGCGGTTCGTCGGCCAACCGCGAAGCCTACGAACTGGGCGTGCATCTGGAGGGTGCACTGTCAGAAGAGCGCCTGATGCTGCTCTACGACGCGCAGACCAGCGGCGGGTTGCTCATTGCCCTACCCCCTGCGCAGCGCGATCTTTTTGCGGCAGAGATGGCCGCCCGCACCGCCCCCTGGTGGGAGATCGGGCAGGTCGTCGAGCGCGGCGACACGCCCATCATTGTGCGAGCATAGGCCAGACGCGCGTCGTTGCCCCGCCATGGCATCGAGAAAACGGCGCAAGAGAGACTCACCGCTCTACAGGGAAAACGAAAAACGAAGAATCAGTGCGCTGGGCCTTGACGGGGGAATGAGGCTATGCTATCATGTGCCTCGTTAACAACTGGGGGCGTAGTGTAGCGGTTAACATGCCGGCCTGTCAAGCCGGAGATCGCGGGTTCGAATCCCGTCGCTCCCGCTCGCGGATACGTAAGGGTCAACCGGAACTTCGGTTGGCCCGTTTAATTTGTGGCCCAGGACGATACGATAGTCCGACCGCAAGGTCATGGCCACCACCTCCTTCCCGCGCACATAGACGCGCTTCACAATCAGCTTCACCAGCCTGTGCTGCGCTTCCGTATCACCCCCGCACGCCTCCCAGTGCTCCTCGAAATTCGCCAGCAGGTCCGCCGCGCGCTCCAGGTCATCTGCGGGGATAGGCGTCAGGCTCTCCAGTTCTTGCTGAAGCTTGAGCCGCTTTTCCAGATACTCCGCCCGGTCCAGGATCAACCCATGATCCCAGCGGAAGTCCATCCGCTCGATTGTCTCGTTGATTTCCGCCAGCCGCTCCTCAATGCTCTGCTCGCCGAGCAGCTCCCCCATCGCTACGGCGATACGTCTGCGCCAGTTCTCAGGCGGCTTGATTGGTTGGTGACTTCCTGGGCAATGGCACACAGTCGCTGGTGTGGGTATCAGGACATGGCAAAGTGGACCTCGTGACCTACACGCCTGGCTTTGGGGTCCACAACCACACCAGCAGCCTGATCTTCAGCACACCTGGTGAAGGTGTTGTAGACATGGCTGTGGGAGAAGTTGATGGTCTCCCAGGAACTGACATCGCCATTGTCACCGTAAATACAGCGTCAACTGCCACAGTCCATCTGGTTTCTGGACGGTCGTTCACCTCCACGACTGTCGCCTCCGGCCTGAACGAGCTTCCTCGAGTGGTTTGCATAGGCGATCTCGATGGTGACCATCTAGCAGAGGTATATGCAGCAGGAGACAACGGCGGTGTCTACGGCTACGACAGACTAAAAGGATGGAGACTGCTTGAGACTTATGAAGGAGTCTCCTGGCAGGATGGGGCAACCGCACATTGGGAGAATGCCCAGCGTGACGAAGTGCTGTTCGTTGGACCTGTCAGCGGTACGACGTTCCGCGTAATCAGCTTGAGTGCTGATGCACCCTCTCCGTCCTACCCACTGGTCGAGGAGTTCGATGACCCATCCCTGTTCACACAGCAGGTGCCTGGTGTGTACCTCGAGAATGGCCGGGTTGTCTGGAATGTCAGCCGCAGCCCACAAGGCTACGAACAGTATGTCTACCGGAGCATTCCTCCTTTCAGCGGCGATGTGCGGCTGACAGTGCGAGGGCAGGTCAACAGCTGGACCAACAACTGCGGTGTGTCTGCGGGAATCGGTGATAGGCCCGGTAGTGGGACTGCTGTGCTCTTCGGGTTCTACGGTGGTGGATGCCCAAGCAGAGACCCGGCGTTGCCTCCAGGGCCTGTGGTGTGGGGACGTGGCGCCGAAACATGGGATTTCGGCGAGGGGCCTGCTTCGTGCAACTTCTGGGGCAACTGGTTACGGATAAACACGGGCACACCCTACACAGCAACCTTCACTATCTCTGGCGGTACAGCTACTCTCTCAGTGCCTGGGTCATCGGCTGGCACAGCAACGGGTGTACCGCTCCCTGGCGAGGTGTATGATACCCTCTACGTAGGCCTGACCGGTGATGGGGATTGGCCTAGCTGTTCGGGCACCATCGACTCCATCACTGTCGAGCCTTTGGACAGCCCACCTGTCACTGAGGTCACCATCTCCGGCTACGTGCGCACGAGTGGGGGCACGGCCATCTCGGGTGTGGCGATGAATGGGCTGCCTGGCACGCCCAGCACCGACAGCAATGGCTACTACAGCGCTACGGTGGCCTATGGCTGGTCGGGCACCGTCACGCCGCAGAAGGCAGGCTACACTTTCAGCCCAGCCAGTCGGACGTACGCCAACGTCACAGCCAACCAGTCTACTCAGAACTACACCGGAACTTTGCAGACCTTCGCCGAGACGCCAGCGCCGACGGCCACCTACACCTACACGCCCACTGAGACGCCAACGCCGACGGCCACCTACACCTACACGCCGACCGAGACACCAACGCCGACGGTCACCTACACCTACACGCCGACCGAGACACCAACGCCGACAGTAACGGAGACCCCGGAGCCGACAAGTCTATTTGTGCCAGGTGCTCCCGGGCTGCTTTTACCTGCCGACAACAGCACGACAACCGATACCACGCCCCGCTTCCAGTGGAGTCAGGTCAGCGGTGCCAGCCAGTATCGTCTGCAGGTGGACGATGCGCCGGACTTCGCCAGCCCCCTGCTTGACATCACCCAGGACAGGAGCCTGCGCACCTACACCGTCCCCGACGCCAACGCCCTGCCCTACGGCACCTACTACTGGCGGGTTGCGGCGCAAGATGCCTCTGGTGTCTGGAGCGACTGGAGCGCCATCTGGCGGCTGACCATCACCATCCTGCAAACGCCCGCCAACGCCCAGCACACCACCGACACCACCCCCACCTTCCAGTGGAGCAGACCCACAGGGGCCGTCCGCTTCCAGTGGCAGCTTGACGATGCGCCGGACTTCGCCAGTCCCGTCCTGGACCAGACACTGACCGCCGCCACCTACACCCCGCCCGCCCCGCTGCCCTACGGCCAGTACTGGTGGCGCGTGCGGGTGGACCTGGGCGCGGGATGGGGCGGCTGGACGCCCGCCTGGACGCTCGTCATCGCCCCCAGGGCGCCGGTCGCGCCCGTCCTGCTCAGCCCGGCCAGCGGGTCCGTCCTGACCCTGCCCACCCCCTCTTTCAGCTGGCAGGCCGTGCCGGATGGCGGCGCCTTCCGCTACCAGATCCAACTTGACGACGCCAGCAACTTCAAGAGCCCGCTGCAGGACGTGGTGCTGCCGCCCGGTCAGCTCACCTACACCGCCGACCCCCTGCCCAACGGCGGCAAGTACTACTGGCGGGTGCGCGCGCTCAACGACTACGGCGTGGCCGGAAGCTGGAGCAGCGTCTGGAACTTCACCCTGGCGCAACTGTCGCGGCCCGACTTGCTCGCCCCGGCCAGCGGTTTGGTCAGCGCCTCGCCCGCCCAGACCTTCGCCTGGTCGCCGGTGCCTGACGCGGGCACCTATCAGCTTGAGATCGGCACCAGCAGCAAGTTCAGCGCCCTGGTGTACACCGCCACCACCGCCGACACTGCCCACGACGTCGGCGCGCTGCCGGACGGCAGGCTCTACTGGCGCGTGCGCGGCGTGACCGCGGCAGGCGTGCCTGGCCGCTGGAGCCTGGTGCGCTCCTTCACCATCGACACCACCGGTCCCGTGCCTCCCAGGCTGCTCAGCCCGGCCAACGGCAGCGGCGTCAAGAGCGCCACACCCACCTTCAGGTGGGACGCTGTGAGCGATGCCAGAGAGTACCGTCTGCAACTGGCGGCCGAACCGACCTTTGCCGCGCCGCTGTTTGACGTCAACCGCACCACAACCACCTACACCGCTGCCGCACCGCTCGACTTCGGCACCTACTTCTGGCGCGTGCAGGCCAAAGACAGGCTGGGCAACTGGGGCGCCTGGAGCCTGCCCTTCAGCTTCGACCTGACCCTGCACGCCTCGCCCGCCAACGGGGCCTCGACCACCTCCCTGCAACCTACCTTCCGGTGGCA
>DAOTZZ010000096.1:0-16487 GCA_034433965.1 Anaerolineae bacterium | reverse complement strand
ATCTGTCCGCTTTCGGCTATGGTATAGTCCATGTTGACCTTTCCTGGTGCAGGGTTCGTGGCGCACAACACTACCTTAACCAAGAAAGGTCTTTTTGTCTTGGGACTTTGCAACAGCCGTGTCTCGCATCGTCTTCGGCCTAGTGAGCCAGAGGGTTGCCTGGTATACTCCCTCTACACACTGCCTGCATCTCTACACAACCGCATCTGTCACAGTGCCCGCTGCGCGTAACCTTTGCCAGGGCGAGGTGTTAGTACGCATGACTGAGCCACAAGACCAAAACGGGCGTGACTACGCCAGTGCTGATGACCTGCAACTGGTGGCCTGGGCCAGGGAAGATCGCGCGGCGTTTGGCGAATTGTATGCGCGCTACGTCAATCGCATCTACAACTATGTGTACTATCGCACTGGCAATCATCAGGATGCCGAAGACCTGACGTCGCGCGTGTTTTTCAAGGCGCTGGCTCACATTGACCGTTACACCGATCGCGGCGTGCCGTTTTCGGCCTGGCTATATCGCATCGCGCATAATCAGGTGGCGAACTGGCACCGCGACCGCAGTCGGCGCAGGATCGTGCCGCTGGACGACTTCATGCTCGATGGCGAAGCGCCCGAAGCGCCGGAGGCGGTTACCGAGTCCAGCGAAGAGGAAGCGCAACTGCTGGAATTGATCCGCGCCTTGCCGCCCGAACGGCAACAGCTTCTGGTGCTCAAATTCGTGGAGCACCTGTCCAACGCTGAGATTGGTGCGATCATGAACCGCACCGAAGGGGCGATCAAATCGCTCTATCATCGTACGCTATTGGCCTTGCGCGGCAAGTTAGAAGATCGCGGAGACGAGTCGCGTAGCTGATTCCGGCGAACAAAGCACACCGGCAAGAAACAACTGCCGGGCGGTGAGATTGAGGGAGAGGGAAAGACATGCAATTATCGTCGCTATCATCGTTGTTTCGCAGACCGTCGCAACGCTGGCAACGCAGCCTGCTGATGGCTCATGCTGACGCGCTGGTGGCGGGTAGTCCTGCCAGTGAGCAGATGCGCCTTGCCTGCGCGCGATCGGGTGAGACCGAACTGGAAGCGTTGCTGACGCTGGCCGAGCGCATCGAGCGGGCCATGCCGCCGGTAGCGCCGTCGGAGCAGTTCGTGGCAGAGCTTCGGCAGCGCCTGCTGCAGGCCGAAAGACGACAAGTTGTCTCGTTGTGGGGGCGTGTGCAGCGGCTTCCCTGGCGCACGCGGGTGGCGGCTGGCATCGGCGGCGCGACGCTCACGGCGGGGGTGGTCATCCTGGCGACGCGCTCGGTGTATGATGCACTGGGCAACCGGCGCAACCGGCGAGCCATCACTGCTTGATAAAGTGTCCTGGGGGAGAGTGGCGCAGTGATCAATCAGCGTTATGCCAAGATCACCGGTTGGGGCAAATATGTGCCGTCGCGGGTGCTGACCAACGACGATCTGGCGCGGATAGTGGACACCAGCGACGAGTGGATCACCACGCGCACTGGCATCAAAGAGCGACGCATTCGCACCGAGAACGACACCACTTCCAGCATGGCGGTAGCGGCTTCGCGAGAGGCGTTGCAAGTGGCCGGCCTATCGCCCAAAGATCTCGATCTGATCATCGTTGCGACTTCTTCGCCGGACTATCTGTTGCCTTCTGTCGCCAGCCAGGTGCAGGACATGCTCGGCGCGGAGTGTGGTGCATTCACGCTGGTGGCTGGCTGTTCCGGGTGGGTCTACGCGCTGACGGCGGCCAGCCAGTACATCATCTCCGGGGCATACAACCGCGTGCTGGTGGTGGGTGTGGAGATCATCTCCTTCGCTTTGGACTTCACCGACCGCACTACCTGCGTACTCTTTGGCGATGCAGCAGCGGCTACCGTGGTCGAGGCTAGCGACGAGCCGGGTGGCCTGCTCTCCTTCGAGCTGGGTTCGGATGGCTCCGGCGCGATGTTCCTTTATGTGCCGGATGGCGGATCGGCGTCGCCCATCTCGCAGCGCACCATTGACGAACGGCGGCAATACCTGCGCATGGACGGGCCGGAAGTCTTCAAGTTTGCCGTGCGCACGCTGGCCAGTTCGCTCAAACGGGTGATCTATCAAGCGGGCCTGACGCCGGACGACATTGATCTGTTCATCCCGCACCAGGCCAACGCTCGCATCATCGAGGCGGCGGCGCGGCAGATGCGCGTCCCGCTGGACAAGTTCTACATCAACCTGGATCGCTACGGCAATACGTCCGCTGCGTCGGTGCCGCTGGCGATGGTCGAAGCCTTCGAAGAAGGGCGTCTGAAGGACGGTGACCTGGTCGCCATGTGCGCCTTTGGGGCGGGTCTCACCTGGGCCTCGGCAGTGGTGCAGGTGGGGGCGGGCGAGATCAGCACGGCGCACAGCCTGTTTTCGGTGGGGCGGGCGCGTTACCTGGCCCGCCGCGCCTCCGACGCTGTGTTGGATACGGCACAGTCGGCCCTGCTGCCCCTGTACACGTTCCTTTATCAGCGCCGCCGCAAGAAATGACAGCGTGTTTGCTCCGTCGTGGTACGCCCCGCCTGCCCAATAGCGGGGCGTTCTGTTTTCAGGGAAGGCGGTGTCAGTGCTGTCGCTTTGCGGTGGCAGTTTTGTTGGACGAAGAGTATTCTTAGCCAGTGGGGAGAAGAAAAAGAGCGGGTAAGTCCACGGAGTGGGCCAGACAGAAAGAGAGTTTCGTGAGAAAGGACGGCTATGGCTGGCGAAGAACACAATCCGTTACAGCAGGCGCGCGCGCTGATCAAGTCGCTGCGGTCGTCCGCTTCCGCTGAAGTGAGCGAGTCATTGGCGGAGGTGGAACGGTTGCTGGAGGCCGCCGCCCGTCGCGGTGAGGGTGAGGATGCGGAGACGCTGCGTCGCCGTATAGACGAACTGATCCAGGAAAATGCCCGTTTCGCCTCGCTGATGGTGCACGAGATCCGCATCCCGCTGACCAGCATCAAGGGCTACAGCGATATGCTGGCCAAAAACGTGGTTGGCGAGTTGAACGAGATGCAGACACAGTTTGTCGAGACCATCCGCTCCAACGTGGCTCGCATGGAGCAACTGGTGAGCGACATCAGCGACATCAGCAAGCTGCGTTCCGGACGGCTGCGCCTGGAACCGAAAATGGATCTGTACAAGAACATCGCCCTGCAGGTGGAGAAGGCGACGGCTCCGCTGGCAGCGGCGCACAATCATACCCTGGTGTTCGAGACTCCGGCGGGTTTGCCCTTGCTCAACGTGGACGCCGAGCGCCTGGCTCTGGCGTTGACCAAGCTGGTGACGAATGCCCTCCAATATACGCCGGACGGTGGGACGATCACCGTGCGCGCGGAGGAGGTGGACGGCAGACTGAAGGTGTCGGTCATTGACACAGGCATAGGCATGAGCGCCGAGGAGCAGCAGCATGTGGGCGAGCTGTTCTGGCGCGCCGACAACGAACACGTGCGCTCATTCAAAGGACATGGCTTGGGGCTGCCGATCGCCAAAGGGTTGATCGAATTGATGGGCGGTGAGTTCTTCTTCAGCAGCGAAGAGGGCAAGGGCAGCACCTTCGGTTTTGTGGTGCCAGGTGCCGGTTAGCGGGGTCAACCGGTGAGCGTGTCGGTGCATCCAAATATAAGGGGCTGCTCAGCCGCGTGATTTCGAGCGGAGCGTAATTTGCGGAGGCGCATGAGTGAACCTGCACGAGTATCAATCGAAACTACGTTTTGCTGAGTTTGGCATTCCTATCCCCAATGGTAAGGTGGCTCATTCTCCCCAGCAAGCCTATGAAATTGCCAAGGAACTGAACAGCCCGGTGGTCGTCAAAGCGCAGGTGCTGACCGGTGGGCGCGGTAAGGCAGGTGGCGTCAGGCTGGCGCAGACGCCCGAAGAGGCGGAACGTCACGCGGACGCCATCCTGGGCATGGAGATCAAGGGGCACAAGGTGCTCAAAGTGCTGGTAGACCCGGCTTCTGTCATCCAGAAGGAGATTTATCTGGGGATCACCAATGACCGGGCTGCGCGCAAACCGGTGATCATGGCCAGCGCCGAGGGGGGCATGGACATCGAAGAGGTCAACCGCGTCGCGCCGGAGAAGATCATCCGCGAGCACATTGATCCTTTCCTGGGCCTGCGCGATTACCAGGTGCGCAACCTGGCCTATGGGATCGAACTGCCGCGCGACTTGTGGAAGCCGTTCATGAAGATCGCGCAGGCGCTCTATCGCTGCTACGTGGAGAGCGACGCGACGCTGGCGGAGATCAACCCGCTGGTCATTGATGGCGAAGGGCAACTGCTGGCTGTGGATGGCAAGATGTCCATTGACGACAACGCCCTGTTCCGTCACCCCGATCTGGCTGAGATGCGGGACACTAGCGCCGAGCCAGAAGCCGAGACCCGTGCTCGCGCTGCCGGTCTGAGTTACATCAAGCTGGACGGTACTATTGGCTGCATGGTCAACGGGGCAGGGCTGGCGATGGCGACTATGGATATGACCAAGCTCTTCGGCGGCGAACCGGCCAACTTCCTGGATATTGGCGGTGGAGCCAAAGCGGAGACGGTGGCGATGGCTTTGCGCATCATCCTTTCTGACCCGAACGTGAAGGCAGTGCTGCTGAATATCTTCGGCGGGATCACCCGCTGTGACGAAGTGGCGCGGGGTATCCTGGCCGCTCTGGCTGAGGTGCAGGTTGATCTGCCGATGGTGGTGCGTCTGGTGGGCACCAACGAGGACGAAGGTCGCGCTTTGCTGGAAGAGGCGCGCATTCCCCGCATGGTGACGGCGAAAACCTTGGCCGAAGCTGCCCAGAAGGCGGTGCTGGCGGCTCAGGGCACATGAGGGTGAGGGGACGACATGGCTATTCTGGTTGATAGCAACACCCGTCTGCTGGTACAGGGCATCACCGGGCGCGAAGGGTTGTTTCACACCGAGCAGATGATCGAATACGGCACGAATGTCGTGGGTGGGGTTACGCCGGGCAAGGGCGGCGAATGGGTGCTGGGCAAGCCCGTTTTCGACACGGTGAAAGCAGCCCGCGAAGCGACAGGGGCCAACACTACCGTGATCTACGTGCCGGCGGCCTTCGCTGCCGATGCCATCTACGAGGCCATTGACGCGGGAATCGAGCTGATTGTGTGTATCACCGAGGGCATCCCCGTCCGCGATATGATGCAGGTGCGCGCCCGCCTCGATCAGAGCAAGAGCCGCCTGATCGGGCCAAACTGCCCTGGTCTACTGACGCCGGGGCAGGCCAAGGTGGGCATCATGCCCGGTCACATTGCCATGCCCGGCAGCGTGGGGGTGGTTTCCCGCAGCGGCACGCTCACCTATGAGGTGGTCTATGCCCTGACGCAGCGTGGCATCGGGCAGAGCACGTGCGTGGGCATCGGCGGCGATCCGATCAACGGCACCAGTTTCATTGACGTGCTGCAGATGTTCGAGGACGATCCGCAGACTGAAAAGGTAGTGCTGATTGGCGAGATCGGCGGCACCGAAGAGGAAAAGGCGGCTCACTTCATTGCCGCCTACATGACCAAGCCGGTGGTGGCCTTCATCGCCGGACAGACTGCACCTCCCGGCAAGCGCATGGGTCATGCTGGAGCGATTGTCGAGGGCGGCAGCGGCACGGCAGCCGAGAAGATCGCCGCGCTGCAGGCGGCGGGGGTGAAGGTCGCCGAGCATCCGGAGCAGATTCCCGTTCTGCTTTAGCGGGCGCTCACGAGCGTGTCCCCTGGGTGGGGCGGCTTGAGCCCCTTTGCATTTTACGTCGGCCTTGACCGTCCTGTGCGGCTATGGTATGCTCTCGGCAACAAAGGCGATGACGGAAACGAGTACGCCCTGCCCGGCGGTCAGCGAGCCTGGGGCGGTGTGAGCCAGGTCCGTACACGGGGCGGAAAATCCTTCCTGAGCCGCAGGCTGAACGTACGTGCCAGTAAGCCGCGCCGGTCTGGTCCCCGTTATCACGACCTTGCCATGCTGGTGGCAACAGAGCGCCTCGTCATATGAGGGCGAGGAAGAAGGGTGGTACCGCGCGAGCGTTGCTCCCGTCCCTTTGTTTGAAGGGCGGGAGTTTTTGTTGTTACGATCGTCGTTGATGACGGATTAGTGTGGTCTGGAGCAAGGATGCCAACAAACACAGTGATGGTTCGCCCTGTCGAGCCGCGCGATCAGGAAGTTATCGCGCGGATGTGGCAGGCGCTCAGTGAATACCATGTGACGCTCGACTCGCGGATGCCCGTCATGGCTGAGGGCGCTCCGCAAGCCTACGCCTCGCGCCTGATGGACGTGCGCGATGATCCCAGCACCTGCGCGCTGGTCGCCGAGATAGAGGGCAGCGTGGTGGGCTATGTGCTGGGGGCGATCATTGACCTGACGCCCGATCTGTTCGAACACGAGGATGTGGGCTTCATCGCCGATATTTACGTCGAACCGGCCTACCGGCGGCGCGGCATTGCCCGGCAGCTTTTTCACGCGGTGTGCGATTGGTTCGCCGAGCGGGGGGTGCGCCATGTGGAATGGCAGGTGGCCGTAGCCAACCAGGAGGCCCGCCGTTTCTGGGAAGCGGTCGGCGGGCGCGCGCTGACCATGCGCATGCGCCTGTCTATGCTGGAGCGTTCCTGACGGACACAACCAGAATGGCAGCGCGACCTGTCGCCAAATCTCTTCGCCTGGGGTTGATGTGGGGGCCGGTAGCGTTGATGCTGGCCCTGGCGATCGCTGTTCCGCGCTGGGCGATGTTCTTCGGCGGCGGGGCGCTGGCCTGGGCAGTGGCTATCTGGCTGCTCTCGCAAGGTCGGCGTCAGATCGGCTACCGGGCGGCGGTTCGGCATTTGCGACACAATCGGGTTGCCGAGGCTATCGCGGCTATGGATGCGTTGATTTCCGCGGAGCCGGGACAGGCCGGGCACTATCGCTTCCGCGCCGAGTTGTATCGTCTGGCCGGTGATCTAAGCGCGGCGGAGCGCGATTACCAGCAGGTGATGAGACTCGCGCCCGGCAATGTGGATGGCTACCTGGGGCTGGCAGAAGTCGCCATTCAGCGCGGCGAGTACGTGCGGGCGCAAGAGCACGTACACGAGGCGGCGCACTGTGCTCCAGACGACTGGCGCGTGCACTATACGCGGGCCTTGCTCGCCGACCGGCTGACAGATATCTCTACGGCGCTGGGGTCCGCTCGGGGTGCTCTGAGCGCTGGCCTGGCCGACCGGCGGCTGGTCATGCTGGTACATTTGTGGCAGACGCGGGCGTATGCGCGCCAGGGAGACCTGGACAGCGCCCAGGCCACGCTGCGCGAAGTGCGAGCCAGCGCAGCCAGTTTGCGCGACTGGCAGCGTATGCTGGATAGTCCGCAGGCGGCAGCGCTGCGGACGCTGGTAGAAGAGGATCTGCGCGATGTGCAGGCACTGCTGGACAGCGACAGAGCGCAGGCGCTGTTGACTCGCTGGCATACCGAAGCGCTGGCACGCGCGTCCGGTTCGAGTCAGGGGGTGGATTGTGGGCGAGGGACATGATCTGGCAGGCGACAGCAGCTTCGTGCCGGGCCAGGTGTTGCCTGGTTATCGGCGCGGGCGATCGGTACGCCTGGTGCTGATGGGTGTCGCGATCTTCTTCGCCCTGATCGTCGTGGCTGTGGTGATCGTGCTGGCATTGCGGGCCAGCCGCAACCGGCCACTGGATGTGGCCGTATATCCAGCGGCGAAGCTGGTCAATCGCGAGGTGCTCTACGACGGCTTCGACCACCTGCAATATGTCACCTCCGATCCGTTCGAGCAGGTGGAAGCGTTCTACCTCGACCGCAGCGAGATGGACTGCGAGCGCCTGTACCGGATCGTGGAGGAACGGCCAGGGCAGGAGCCGCGCCGCGAAGGGCACTACGCCACTCGTTGCCAGGTGGATCGCTCGGCTTATGGCATCACGCAGTTCGCCACGGTGCTGATTCAGCCGGTCTATGACGAGGACGAGCGTTCCACCGGCCAGGTGATCGTGGACGTGCAGCGGTACTGGGGAGAATAGATCGTGACCAGCGCAGGTGAGGCCTTGCCGGAAGATCGTCGCGGCGTGCCGCTATGGCTGGTGCTGCTGGCCATGCTGCTGGTCCTGGCCCTGGCGCTGTTGATCCTGTCGCGCGTGGCCGGGCCGCTCCATGCGCTGCTGTTTCCGCTGGATGTGCCAGTCCCACCCGCTGCGCAGGTGGTGGAGCATCAAAAGCCGGGGCGTGGGCCGGAATACTGGGTCTATCGCACGGCGCAGAGCGGACAGGCTGTGGCAGCATTCTATGAGGGCGAAGGAGCTACCTGCCGTTACTCGCCCGTGCCAGACTACGTCACCGATCCGTCACTGGGACGGGGCGGCCCGTACAGCGTGGCGCAGTGCTGGGGCAGTCAGCGCGTGGCGGGACTGGGGGTGTCGTGGGAAGTGCAGATTCATACGGGCTACACCGAAGACGAGGGGCCGACACTCTTTCGCCTGACCGTCTATCGCTGAGACGTGAGGATGGTATGAAACAGCAGACCGTAGGGGATCACAGGAGGTGCAAACGTGGCACGAAGGCTTGTGCGGCCTGCGCCGCGTGCGATTGGCGGGCCGGAGACCCGATTGATCTGGCATTGATGGCTGGTTAACCGGACCGCATGGTAGGAGGAACTCATGTTCAAACCGGTCACTCCCAAGGTGGACATCGAAGCTCTGGAACAGGAACAACTGGCGTTCTGGCGTGAGCGCGACATCTTCCGCCGCTCCATGGAAGAGCGCAAAGGGGGCCGTAACTACGTCTTCTACGAGGGGCCGCCAACGGCCAACGGGCGTCCGGGCACGCACCATGTGCTGGCGCGCGCCTTCAAGGACATGTTCCCACGCTATCACACCATGAACGGCGCGTATGTGTTGCGTAAAGGCGGCTGGGATACGCACGGTCTGCCGGTGGAGATCGAGGTCGAAAAAGAACTCGGCCTCAAACACAAGAAGGATATCGAAGCCTACGGCATCGCCGAGTTCAACCGTAAGTGCCGCGAGAGTGTCTTCCGCTACATCAAGGAGTGGGAGCGGCTCACTGAGCGCATTGCCTTCTGGGTAGACCTGGAGAACGCCTACATCACCTATGAGAACGACTATATCCAGAGCGTGTGGTGGATACTGCAACAGTTCTGGAACAAAGGGCTGCTCTATCAGGGCTACAAGGTCGTGCCCTATTGCGCGCGGTGCGGCACACCGCTGAGTACGCATGAAGTGTCGCTGGGCTACGAAGAGGTAGCCGACCCCAGTGTCTTCGTGCGCTTTGCGGTCAAGGGCGAATCGGGTACCTATTTCCTGGTCTGGACGACGACGCCCTGGACGTTGCCCGGCAACGCGGCGCTGGCGGTGAACCGGCACGAGCGCTATGTGGTGGTGGAAGGGCCTGCGGATGACGGGCAGGGTAGTGAGCGGCTGATCCTGGCCGAGGCGCTGATGTACAAGGCGCTGCGTCATCCGGAGCGCTACAAAGTGCTGCGCGAGGTGCGCGGCGAGGACTTGCTGGGGATGCGCTACGAGCCGCTTTACAATTTCGTGCGCGTCGAGCAGGACTACGCCTACGTGTTGCACGGCGATTTCGTCAGCATGGAGGATGGCTCTGGCATCGTGCATATCGCTCCGGCTTTCGGCGCGGACGACATGGAAGTCGGGCGCGAATATGGCCTGCCGGTGATCCAGACGGTGCAGCCGGATGGCGCGTTCATTCCGGAAGTTACGCCCTGGGCCGGTATGTGGGTGAAGGACGCCGACCCGCTGATCAAGGAAGACCTGAAGCGGCGTGGTCTCCTTTACAAGGCCGAAGACTACGTGCACAACTACCCGTTCTGCTGGCGCTGCCACACGCCGCTGCTCTACTACGCCCGCGAGACGTGGTACATCGCCTCCACGCGCTACCGCGACAAAATGATCGAACTCAATCAGACGATCAACTGGGTGCCGGCACACATCAAGGACGGTCGCTTCGGCAACTGGTTGGAGGAACTGCGCGACTGGGCGCTGGGGCGTGAGCGTTACTGGGGCACGCCGTTGCCGGTGTGGAAGTGCGAGAATCCCGACTGCAAACACATGCACTGCGTAGGCGGCGTGGCCGAACTGGAGCAACTCAGCGGGCGCGATCTGTCCAACCTCGACCTGCACCGGCCTTATGTGGACGAGGTGACGTTCCCCTGCCCGCAGTGCGGCAGCACCATGCGCCGCGTGCCCGAACTGATTGACGTGTGGTTCGACAGCGGCGCAATGGCCGTGGCACAGTGGGGCTATCCCTACAAAAACCAGGAGATGTTCCACCAGCAGTTCCCGGCAGATTTCATCTGCGAGGCGGTGGATCAGACGCGCGGCTGGTTCTTCAGTCAGCACGCCATCGCGGTCATGCTCTTCGAGAGCGTCAACTTCAAGAACTGTATCTCGCTGGGGCACATCCTCGACGAGCAAGGCCGCAAGATGTCCAAGAGCCTGGGCAATATCGTCGAGCCGTGGAGCGTGCTGGAGAAGTACGGGGCGGACGCCTTCCGCTGGTACATGTACACCGCCGGTCCGCCCGGTGAACCGCGCCGCTTCTCGGTGGAACTGGTCGGCGAGGTGGTGCGCAACTTCTATCTGACGCTGTGGAACGTTTACAGCTTCTTCGTCACCTATGCCAACCTGGACGGCTTCGACCCGCGCACGCCGCCGGTGCCGCTCAGCGAACGTGATGCGCTGGATCGCTGGATTCTCAGCGAGCTGCACGATCTGGTGCGCGAGGTGACGGAAGGCTACGAGACCTACGACGTGCCACGTGCCACGCGCCCGATCGAGAACTTCGTCGAAAGCCTGAGCAACTGGTATGTACGCCGCTCGCGCCGCCGTTTCTGGAAGTCGGAGAGCGACAGCGACAAGCTGGCCGCCTATCAGACGCTTTATGAGTGTCTGGTGACGCTGTCCAAATTGCTTGCGCCGGCGATGCCCTTCCTGTCGGAGACGATGTACCGTAACCTGGTTGTCACGGTAGACCCGACGGCACCGGAGAGCGTGCATCTGGCCCGCTGGCCGGTCTACGATCCGACGCGCATTGACGAGAAGCTGATGGGCGATATGCGCTTGGCGCAGCGGCTGGTGAGTCTGGGACACGCCGCTCGCAACAGTGCCGGAATCAAGGTGCGACAGCCGCTGCCCGAAGCCGTGTTCGTGGTGCGCTATAGTGCCGAGCAGCAGGTCGTGCGCGAGCTGGCGGGCACCATCGCCGAGGAGCTGAACGTCAAGGCGGTCAGGGTGGCCGATTCGGCGGACGACATGGTGACCTATCGCCTCAACCCGTTGCCGCAGGTGCTGGGGCGCGCTCTGAAGGGCGATTTCCCCAAGGTGCAACGCGCCCTGCGCGAAGGCGATCCGGCGGAGGTGGCGCGATGGGCCAGAGCTTTGCTGGCGGGTGAGGCGATTCAGGTGCAGGTGGACGGTCAGAGTTACACGGTGACGCCGGAACAGTGCGAGGTGATCCGCTCCGCCGCCGAAGGCTATGCGGTGGCCGAGGACTACGGCTATCTGGCAGCCCTGGCGACTACGCTCAACGACGACCTGATCCAGGAAGGGCTGATGCGCGAGTTCGTGCGGCGCGTGCAGATGTTGCGCAAGGAAGCTGACTTCGCGCTGAACGATCGTATCGCCATCAGCTATCGGGCCAGCGAGCGTCTGCGTCAAGCGGTACAGCGCTTCGCCGAGACGATTCAGCGCGAGACGCTGGCGGATGCGCTGACCGAAGGCGAGCCGCCGGTGGGGGCGTTCCAGGCAGAATTCAGCTTCGACGGCGAGACGGTGAGCGTCGGAGTGGTGAAACGCTAAATCAACGGTGGGGCGGAAGGCGGAAACAGGTCCGCCTTCCGCTGTGTTTGCCTCCGGAGATGGGCGGGGCTAGAATCACCTTCAACGATCGCAAGCTCGACGAGTTTTCGAGGCTGTCGTGGCATGACGACTACCAAAGAAGAGTTGTACACTGTCCTGCTCGAACTCCGCGAGGACTATCGGCACAAGGTGGCGCAGTTGGAAAGCGCCAACGTGCTGGACGAGGAGGGCAGCGGCTACAGCAATCATCAGGCCGAGCACGCCTCCGCATTCTACGAGCAGACGGTGAGCGCTTCTGCCTTGCAGGCAGCGCGCGCCCGTCTGCGACAGGTGGAGGAGGCGCTGGCCCGCTATGACGACGGCACGTATGGGATTTGCGAACAGTGCGGCCAGGAGATAGACATCGCCCGCCTGGAAGCCATCCCCTACACGACATTGTGCCTGGACTGTGCCGAAACGCGCGACTATCAGGCGAGGTTGTGATGCAGCGTAACTCTTCCGGGTCGCGATGGCAGTCCGCGCGGCACTGGCTCTTGCTGGTGAGCGTCGTAGCGCTGGTGTTGCTGACTGATCAGATCAGCAAAGCCTACGTGGCCGCGCATCTACCCCTGCACGATTCCTGGGCGCCGGTGAAGGCGCTGGAAGATGTCTTCCGCTTCACCCATGTGCGCAACACCGGCGCGGCGTTTGGCCTTTTCCCCCAAGGGGGCATCCTCTTTTTGGGGATTGCCGGCTTGGTTTCGGGCATTATCCTCTACTATTATCGCCAAATTCCGGCGGACGCCTGGCTGATTCGGTTGGCATTGGGGCTGCAACTGGGCGGAGCGCTCGGCAATGCACTCGATCGGCTGCGCCTGGGCTATGTAGTGGACTTCTTCGATGTCTCGTACTGGCCGGTGTTCAACGTGGCTGATAGCTGCGTCGTGCTGGGTGTGGGAGGGCTGGTGCTGGTGATGCTGCGCGAGGAACGCCGCGAACGTCAGCGTCAGGCCGCTCAGGAGACGGTCAGCGAAACTCAGGGCGAGCAGGTGTCGTGCCGGTAGCCGCCAGCGATGCGGCGGAAACTGTGTCAACAAGGGGGCAGGCGGGCGAGTCCGGCCTGCCCCCTCTTGATTCAGCGCGATCACCAGGCGTAGGCTTCGGGGGCCGGCCCGCCTGGCCCCGGCCAGATTTCGTCGAGCGCTTTCAATTCTTCGGGCGAGAGTTTGATTTCCAGGGCGCGCAGGCTGCCGTCGAGCTGATCGAGCGTGCGCGGCCCGATGATCGGCGCGGTAACGGCGGGTTGATGGAGCAGCCAGGCCAGGGCCACATGGGCCGGATGCTCCCCGCGGTCGGCGCAGAACTGCTCGTAGCGCTCAAGCTGACTGTGCAGCGGCTCGGCGCGTTTTTGTACCCACTCTTCGGTGCGGCGACCTTCCTGCACGTTGCGCAGCGCTCCGGCCAGCAGCCCACCGGCCAGCGGACTCCAGGGAATCAGCCCCAGGCCGTAAGCCTGACAGGCGGGAATGACCTCCAGTTCGATGGTGCGGGCGGTCAGGTTATACAGGCTTTGCTCGGAAACCAGCCCCATGAAGTGCCGCGCGGCAGCGGCGCATTGCGCCTGGGCGATGTGCCAGCCAGCAAAGTTGCTGCTGCCGACGTAGATCACCTTGCCTTCCTGCACCAATTGCTCCATCGCCTGCCAGATTTCTTCCCAGGGCGTGTGGCGGTCAATGTGATGCATCTGGTAGAGGTCAATCCAATCGGTTTGCAGGCGGCGCAGGCTGGCTTCGCAGGCCAGCTTGATATGCCGCGCGGAGAGACGCGACTCGTTGGGCCAATCGCCCATCTTGCCGTAGACCTTGGTGGCCAGCACGACCTTCTCGCGGCGACCGCCGCCCTGCGCGAACCAGCGCCCGATGATCTGTTCGGTGATGCCTTCCCCCTGTTTGCGGCCATACACATTGGCCGTGTCGAAGAAGTTGATGCCTATCTCCAACGCGCGATCCATGATGGCGAAGCTGTCCTGCTCCGTCGTGTATGGACCGAAGTTCATGGTGCCCAGGCACAGGCGGCTGACCTGTAGCCCGGTGCGGCCCAGATTGGTGTATTCCATGTCTCACTCCTTGTTTCGCGACCTTCCCTGTGACCCCACTCATTATGACACTCCATGGGCGGGTCGGCGAATGGTACATCTTCGCGATGTGCTTTCGCCAGGCGGGTGCTAGAATACGACTGCCTGACGGGCATAAAGACCTTGTTAGTGTAGATGACTTGGAGCCGTTGCCATGCCGACCCGTGTGATTCGTGCCCCGCGCGGCACGCAGATTTCCTGCAAGGGGTGGCTGCAGGAAGCAGCCCTGCGTATGTTGATGAACAACCTCGACCCGGACGTGGCCAAAGACCCCGATAACCTGATCGTGTATGGCGGACGGGGCAAGGCAGCGCGCAACTGGGAGGCATTCGATGCCATTGTCGCCACGCTGCGCGAGCTGGAGAACGATGAGACGTTGCTGGTGCAGTCCGGCAAGCCAGTGGCCGTCTTCCGCACGCACCCGGATGCTCCGCGCGTGTTGCTGGCCAACTCGAACCTGGTGCCGCACTGGGCCACCCAGGAACATTTCGACGAATTGGAGCGGCAGGGCCTGATCATGTACGGGCAGATGACCGCCGGATCGTGGATTTACATTGGCACGCAGGGTATTCTGCAGGGCACCTATGAGACGCTCGGCTCGCTGGCGCGTCAGCAGGGGTGGGGCAGCCTGAAGGGGAAACTGGTGCTCACCGCCGGCCTGGGCGAGATGGGTGGGGCGCAGCCGCTGGCCGTCACCATGAACGAGGGGGTGGCGCTGGTGGTCGAGGCCGACCCGCGCATGGCGGAGCGTCGCCTGCGGATGCGCTACGTAAACCGCGTGGTGGGCGACCTTGAAGAGGCGTTGGAACTGGCCCTGGCGGCCAGAGATCGCCAGGAACCGCTCTCCGTCGGCGTGATCGGCAACGCAGGCGATGTATTCCCGCGGCTGGTGCGCATGGGCATTGTCCCCGATGTGGTGACGGATCAGACTCCGGCGCACGACGCCCTCTCGTATATTCCGGCGGGAATGCCGGTCGAGGAAGCCTTCGCGCTGCGCGAACGCGATCCCGCCGAGTATCAGCGGCGTGCCCGCCAGACGATGGCCGAGCACTGTCAGGCTATGTTGGATTTCCAGGTGCGCGGCGCAGTGGTGTTCGACTATGGTAACAACCTGCGTCAGCAAGCCTACGACGCGGGTGTGACCAACGCCTTCGATTATCCTGGTTTTGTGCCGGCCTATATCCGTCCGCTGTTCTGCGAAGGAAAAGGGCCGTTCCGCTGGGTGGCGCTCTCCGGTGACCCGCAGGACATCTACCGCACTGATCAGGCCATCCTGGAGCTTTTCCCCTACGACGAGCACCTGGCTCGCTGGATCAAGATGGCGCAGCGCGAAGTCGAATTCCAGGGACTGCCCGCGCGCATCTGCTGGCTGGGCTATGGCGAGCGGGCGCGGGCAGGGCTGGCCTTCAATGAACTGGTGGCTGCGGGCGAGGTGCGCGCCCCCATTGTCATCGGGCGCGATCACCTGGACGCCGGATCGGTGGCGTCGCCCAATCGCGAGACGGAAGGGATGCGCGATGGCTCAGATGCCATCTCCGACTGGGCCATTCTCAACGCGCTGATCAATGCGGTCGGCGGTGCGACGTGGGTGAGCTTTCATCACGGCGGGGGCGTCGGCATCGGGTATAGTCAGCACGCGGGCCAGGTGATCGTCGCCGATGGCACGCCGGAGGCAGCGCGTCGCCTGGAGCGCGTCCTGACTACCGATCCGGGCATGGGCATCGCCCGGCACGCCGACGCCGGTTACCCAGAGGCAATCGCCGCCGCGCGACGGCACGGGATCAAAATTCCTATGCTCAAGGCGGACTGACCCGCGCGCAGCCCGTCACGCTTCGGGTGGGATGGCCTTGTTCTCGCCGGCCTCCGGTTCGCCGCCCTGCTCAGCCGCTGGCGACGCGGGGGGCTTGGCCTGATCCGCCTGGGAAGGGGTGGGCGTGCCCTGGTCAGCCCCTGACTCTGGTTGCGCTGCCTGCGGGGGCGCTGCGGCAGGGGTAGGCTCAGCCGCTGCGGGCGCGGCTGCAGAGGGGGCTGCTGGTTGTTCAGCGGCAGCGGGCGCGGGCGAGGCCGCCGCTGCAGCAGGTGATTCGGCAGCAGCGGGCGCTGGAGGCGCTACTTCTTCGCTCGAGGGGGCGGCGGTCACAGGGGCCGCCGGGGCTTCTGGCGCGCCGACCGCTGGCTGTGGTTCTTCAGCAGCCGCCGGGCTGGCTGTTACAACGACCGGCGCGGCTTTGTCAGCGGGCGGTTGCGTTGTTGTGATCGGCGCGGGCGCGGCGGGCGCAATCTCAGTGACCGGTTTGGGGGGCACGGCAGGTGGGGGTGCGGGCGCAGCGGCTTCTGGCAACGGCTGCAGCGGCCTGGTTGAAGGCAAGGGGGCTGGTGCCGGCTCGGCGACGGCTGCGGGCGCGGGCTTGAAGTTGACGCGAATGACCATCTGGCCAAGCCGCAATTCATCGCCATCACGCAGAGGATAGGGGCGATGGGCGTTGAGGCGTTGCCCGTTTAGAAAGGTGCCGTTGCTACTGCCGAGATCCCAGACATTGAGCGTGTTATCGTCGCCCTGGC
>DAOTZZ010000095.1:0-1804 GCA_034433965.1 Anaerolineae bacterium | reverse complement strand
TGCTGTTGTGCAGTGTGCTGGTGGGGACGAGCAACCGCAACCTGAACCACGTGTACACCGACCGGATCACCTTTGGGCGGGCAGCGGGGATTATGCTGCTGTATGTTGCGGCCATCTTCGGCGCGGGCCGCCTGTTGTTGCCGCGCAAGGCGATAGCCGGGAGTATTGGCACGGCGATTCTGCTCCTCGGCCCTGGATTGGCCTGTTTACTGACCTATCAGGACTACGCCCAGCAAATGCGCCGCGAGATCGGGCGTATCACGGACGCGATCCTGGAGGTGAGACCGCTCATGACCTCGCCTGTCCATCTGGTGATCCTCACCGAACCGGACTGGGTCGGTGCGCGCTTCCCCGATGCGCACGATGTCGTCATTCACGAAGTCCAGCAAACCCTGTGGCAACGCGAGGGTGACGCCACGCTCGATATTCTCAAAGCGGGCAATGAGGGGGTGAGAGACGAGTTTCTCACGTTCCCCGGCACCTGCGATCCCATTCTCGGAGAGGCCCCCGCCGGGATGTGCCTCGACGGGCAGGTGGTACACGCCAGCCGCTGGGCAGTGGGCAGCACGCACCCGAACGAGGATATCGTCATCCTGCACTACGATCACCGCGCTGGCCGTATGACGATCCTGCCGGAGGTCCACATGGCTGACCTGACCGAATACAACATCACGACCGCCGGCCCCCCTGTGCTGCGCACGAATCCGGCCCGGCTGCTCGTCCCGCTGGAATGATCTCCCAAGCGAGTCAGCCGTACTACGGGAGAAGAGGTGCTGAGACCCGGACGTAAATCTAAGGCTGCCCCTCACCCCCTGCCCCCTCTCCCACTGCGACGCAACTGCGTCGCGGGGAGAGGGGAACAAATCTCTCTCCCCTTGAGGGAGAGGGACTTAGGGTGAGGAGCTATCGGTAAGGCTTTCACAGTCCCGGTCAACCATTTACGTCCGGACCTCAGAAGAGGTGTGCTTGTGGAGCGCGAGACAAATCCCCTCGTCCCACGACGTAGTCGCAAGGGAGAGGGGCGTAGGGGCGAGGGGAAAACACCGGGCAAAAGTCTATAACAGCCTCTAGCGTGGCCTGTTACCTATGCCCCAGCGGCGCACCAACCGGCGCTGTTCCTCCGTCTCCGGCGAACCGGGGCCGAGCAGCGCATCTACCTGACGCAGCGCTTCCTCCCCGCTGCGTCCCTGCCGCACCAGCCAGCACCCTACCACCGTGCCCGTGCGCCCAATTCCACCGCGACAGTGCACATAGACGACACGATCGGCGGACAGCGCTGCATCAATAGCGTCGAGGATGGCAGTCATGTGCGCGTCGTCCGGCACGCCGAAGTCCGGGATGGGCAGGCGGTGATGCACCACCAGCCGCCCGCGCCGCGTCGCCTCAGCCTGCAGCGCTGCGTCGTAGGGCGGGCATTCGCCGACTTCGGTCAGGTCAACGAAGACGCTCACGCCCGCGTCGAGCAAGGCCCCCAGAGAGGCGCGTCCGCGCTCTTCATCGCGCGTCGCCGGATAGGGTCCGGCCAGCAACGCGCCTGGGCGCACCCAGGCCGCGCCAGGCGGCACCCCCCCTGTCATGAGCTATCTCCTGCGCCGAGCACCAGGTTGTCAATCAGGCGCACCTGCCCGATGAAGACGGCCATGCTCAGCAGGACACGCTCCGCCGCGCCGTCGAGTTCGGTCAGCGTGATGGGGTCGGCGGCGCTGACGTAGTCCACGCGGGCCAGCGGCTCGGCCTCCAGCACGGCGCGCATCGTCGCCCGCAACGCCTCGGCATCGCGCTGTCCCCCCTGCCAGGCAGCTTC
>DAOTZZ010000094.1:0-10959 GCA_034433965.1 Anaerolineae bacterium | reverse complement strand
CTGCGCCGATTCATCCCGCCCCTCTCCGAAACACTCTGCCTGCGCATTGCATCCACTTCTATGGGGCACCTGCCCCCTGCAGGATGCGGCTCTGAAATTCCGCTATGTTGTCCACGACCTTCTGGGCCGGATCGGTGCGTTCGATGACGAAGTTGTGCAGTTGTTTCTGCGAGATCGCCAGCAGCTCCGCAAACTGCGGTACGTTCCAGAAGTCTTTGATGTGTTCGAGCGATTCGGCATAGGCCGCATGGAGCGGAGAAGCGCTCAGGAATTCCTCGGACTCGACCACATGCCTGTTGCAGGTGCTACCGGTGAGCACGGCCCACTCCACCTGTACGTCGTCCTGAGCCAGCCAGCGCAGGAAATCCAGCGCGGCGGCCTGACGTTCCGGGCTGATGAAGGACACCACGCTGATCCCCTGCCCGCCCAGTACGGCGTAACGGTTGCCATCTGCACCGCGCGGGTTGGCGAAGAAGTCGGTCACGTCGGCGTAGGGGTTGAGGGCTGGATCGCGGAAGAGCGGCGCAAAGCCGAAATTCAGCATAGCCAGCGCGATCAGCCCCTTGGAGTAAGTGGTCAGCACCGTCTCATAGTCAGCGTCCGCCGCGCCAAGCGCAGTGCAGCAACGATACAGGTCCTGGTAGTACTGCGCCGCCTGGGCCGCAGCGGGTGTGTTGGCCACGCCAACGATGTTGCCCTCGGCATCGTGCCAGTCCGCGCCAAAGCTGAAGAAGACCGACTGAAACCCTGCCGTGATAATGCCTGGGGTCAGGCTCTGGTAGTCCATCGCTGTGTACAGGCCAATGCCCATGATGCCGTCCATCGGCTTGGTGAGGAATTCGATGATTTCTTTTAGCTGATCGAAGTCCTCCGGCACTCCCAGCGGATAGTCGTGCTTCCTGGCGAAGGACGAGATCTTCTTGGGGTCTTCCAGCAGATCGCGCCGATAGGCATAGCCGAACAGATTCCCGCTGAGCGGATAGGCCCAATACTGACCACTGCCAGCCGGGTATTCGGCGAAACTCGCCAGTGTGGAGGGTACCAGGGAAGCGGCAATACCTTCGGCGGTCAGCCAGTCCGTCAGCTCCAGGTAGTAGCCCGCCTGCGCCCCCTTGCCCAGCCACATGCTCTCGCCCACTACCATATCGTAGGCAGTGCCCTGTCCTTCCATTTCGGCAAAGAAGGTCTGCGGAAACGTATCCCACGGCTCCTGGATCACGCTGACCTTGATCCCGGTTTCCTGGGTGTAACGTTCGGCCAGGCCTTGCAGCGCATCTGCGGGCGGCCACTTGGCCCACAGGATGGTCAGTTCCGTCACCGCCGGTTGGACTGCGCGCGCGTCTACCCCGCCGTTGCCTGGCGCGGGGGCAGCCAGCGTATTTCCAGAGACGGTCAATCCGACAAGCACCATCAAGATCAGCAATTTCTTCATGACGAAAATCTCCCTTTCAAGCCAGAGCGAACGTCATGACTGTCACCGACAGCGGCGGGAGTTCAGCGGCGGCTTTACCACAGTTGAGTCGCACCTCCGCAAAGGGCTGCGACCGGATCACATCGGGGCATTCGAACGAATTGGCTGCCTGCGCGTGCGGGCCAGTGAGTAGTTCCGCCCCCTCGAAAGCGACCAGGTCGCGATCTCCCACGCTGATCTCCACCACAGCCGCCTCGTCCGGATGGCGGTTGACGGCGAAAACGTGTAGTTGACTCTGGTTGAGGATAGCGCTGGCATCTATGAAGGTAGCGCGGCCATTCGTCCTGCCCTCATAGACGGGGCCATTCACCACCGGCAACAACGAAACTCCCTCGCGCCGCCTGGAATACATTTCAAAGGGATAGAAAATGGACTGAATCAGCAATTCATCGCCGCGCGTCATCACCGGCGCGATCACGTTGACGATCTGCGCCAGATTGGCGATCTTCAAGACGTGAGCATGGCGGATGAAGCTGTTCAGGAAGCCAGCCACTACCAGCGCATCTTCCAGGTTGTAGACTTCTTCCAGCAAGTGAGGCGCGAACTGCCCCTTGCCATCCAGGTCTTTGGGCGTCCTGGCGCGGTACCAGACGTTCCACTCGTCGAAACACAGATAGGTGCGTTTGCGGCTGCGGGTCTTGCCCTGGATGAAGCGACAGACCGCGTCAACTTCCTCGATCTGACGGTCCACAGCATTGGTCACGGCCAGGAAGTCCAGCGTATCCCCCGCCTCGTTGCCCACATAGCGATGCAGACTGATGTAATCGGCATAGCTGCCCACGTATTCCAGCACCTGCCGATCCCATTCCAGATAAGTGGGCAGGTCGGGGTTGCACGAGCCGCTGACCACCAGCTCGATGGAATCGTCGGTGTCCTTCATAATCTTGGCCGCCTGCTGGGCACGGATGGCGTAGTACTCGGCGGGGACGTGCCCGATCTGCCAGGGACCGTCCATTTCGTTGCCCAGGAACCACAGCCTGACTCCATAGGGATCGGGGTGCCCGTTGGCAGCGCGCATGTTGGCGTATTTCGTACCGGCGGGCGAATTGCAGTACTCCACCCAGTTGCGGGCCTCTTCCGGCGTCCCCGTCCCCAGGTTGACGGTGATCATAGGCCACCAGCCCATTTTGCAGCAGAGCGTCATGAACTCATCCGTGCCGATCTGATTCGGCTCGATGCTCTGCCAGGCCAGGTCGCGCACTGTCGGGCGCTGCTCGCGCGGGCCGACTCCGTCGAGCCAGTGATAGCCGGAGACAAAGTTGCCGCCAGGGTAACGCATGCCCGTCATGCGCAGGCGTCGCAAAGCCTCCAGCACATCCCGCCGAAAGCCATCTTCGTCGGCGTGAACGCTACCGGGATCGTATACGCCCTCGTAGACGGCGCGCCCCAGATGTTCCAGGAATCCGCCGAAAATGCGTGGATCGACCGGCCCAATCCGAAAGGCTGTGTGCAAAGCAATATGAGATTGTTCCATGGTGTCATCCTCTCATCGTGACCCGCGCGTTGCGCTCCGCTACATGGTGGAGCCAGTCCCGGTGAGGGAAATGCCCCGGATGAGGTGGTTCTTGGCGAAGTAGAAGAGCACCACCACAGGAACGACCGCCACCACATACGAGGCCATCACCGTGCCCGCCTCGAAAGTGAAGTGGTACGCACTGCGAACGTCGTTGAGCGCCAGTGTGAGGGGATAAATGTCACGGTCGTAGATGACGATCAGAGGCCACAGAAAGTCGTTCCAGGTGCTGAGAAACGTGATCAAGCCCACCGACACCAGCGCCGGGCGAATCTGCGGCACGACCACGTACCACAGCACCTGCAGACGGTTACACCCGTCCAGACGTGCCGCTTCCTCCGTCTCCGTAGATACCGCCAGCATGAACTGCCGCAGCACAAAGAGGGCAAAGGCAGGTCCCAGCGGCGGGAATATCAACGCTTTGAGCGTGTTGACCCAGTCCACCCGATCCAGGATCACATACACCGGCACGATGAACATCTGCACGGGCAACGCCAGTGTCGCCACCATCAGCCAGAAGATGGTGTCCCTGCCGCGGAATTTCAGGCGGGCAAAGGCATAAGCTGCCGGCGTCGAAAGGAGCAACACCCCTCCCACTACCGCCGAGCATACGAAAGCACTGATGCCAAACGACCGCACGATGTTGACCCCGCGCGTAGGATGCAACAGGATCGTCTCGTAATTCTCCAGCGTGAAGGGCCGGGGAATCCAGGTGACCGGATAGAGCGCAGCCACCGAATTAGGTTTGAACGAAATCGAGATGATCCAGAAAATGGGGGCAAACCAGATCAGAGCAAACAAGATCACCGCCATGCTGAAGAGGACGGGGCGCAGCTTTCGCCACTGATTGGACGTGCTGAATTCCGCCAGACCCGTTCGAATCCGTCCCAGACCAGTTCGCGCCATCATCGCTCAACTACTCTCTTTTGCGCTACGCCAGCTCAGTGCAACGCGGATCATGGCGAAGACCATGATCATGGCGAACATGAGCCAGCTAATGGCCGACGCCTTGCCGATCTTGAAGTCTCTGAAGCCGCTCTCGTAGAGGTATTGCGCCAGGCTGCGGGTCTTGCCCATCGGCCCCCCGCCGGTCAGCAGGTACACCTGATCGAACATCTTGAAGGAGGCCATCACCGTCAACGCGCCGATGAGAATCATCTTGTCGCGCAGCATGGGCAGGGTGATGAAGCGAAACTGCGCCAGCCGCGACCCGCCGTCCACCTGCGCCGCCTCGTAGAGTTCGCGGGGAATATCCTGCAATCCACTGAGGAACAGAATGGTATTGAAGCCAGATGTCCACCAGGTGGTGATCAGCACGATCAGCACCATGGCCAGTTGCGGGTGCGAAAGCCAGTTCTGCAATGGCAGACCAAGCTCCCCCAGGTAGAAATTGACCAGCCCGGAGTGATAGTCGAACATCCAGCGCCACATCCAGATAATGGCGACCGAGGGCATGAACGAGACGGAGATGAAGGCGATGAACGCCCAGGTGCGTCCCCAGAAGGGGCGGTTGAGGATCAGCGCAAAGATCAGCGGAACGATGATCAGCAGGGGCACGCTTTCGGCCACGAATACCAGCGTGTTCTTGGTAGCCACCCAGAAGCGGTTGTCGTCGAAGAGAAGTTTGTCGTAGTTCTGCAGACCAACGTACTTGGGTGCGCTGAAAAGGTCCCAGGAATAGAAGCTCAGTGCAAAGCCGTAGACCAGAGGGAGCAGGATGAAAACCACAAAGAAGCAGAAATAGGGCAGGATGAAGGCATACGCTTTCAGATCGTTTTTCAGGTTGCGCCAGAAGAGGCTCTCTTGTGCAGCCATGGACAGCAGCCCTTTCTAGAGAATGCCAGGGGAACGGTCGTTCCCCTGGCACTCCACACTTTGTCCGGAAGTGCTACTCTTCGAGCAGCGCCTGGATCTCCTCGGCAGCAGCCTGAATGGCTTGCTCAGCCGAAATGTCACCAAGCAGCGCTCCCTGGAAGTACTCGATGAAGATCGCCTCGGCTTCTGGCCAGAATTCCAGCCCCGGCACCGGGTGGAAGTATTCGGGCGCTCCCGCCGCGAAGACACCCTGCGCCGGCAGCGACTTGAATTCCTCGCTAGCCGCCACGGAGATGCGCGCCGGATACGCGCCCGCTGCCGACAGCTCGACAGTATGAGCGACCATCCACTTGCCGAATTCCACGGCTGCCTGATGCTCCGCTTCCGGCACGCCCTTGGGGAAGACCAGCGTATGCGTCGAACCCCAGGCTGCCTTGTTGCCATTGTAAGCGGGCAGGTTCGCCACACGCCAGTTGAGGCCCTCGACGCTGTCGAAGTAGTTGATCATCCAGGGGCCGTTGGTATGCATCGACAGCGTGCCCAACGCGAAGGCTTGCTCGCCGTCGGAAGGCTCAGCCGGGCAGATGCCGTGCTTCTGGATCAGGTCAACGAAGTATTGCAGCGCCGCCACACCTGTCTCGTTATTGAAGGCGACTTCCGTCTGATCCTCGTTCAACAGTTCGCCGCCCATCTCCCAGAACAGCGAGTACCACTGCCACAGCACGCGGAACTGCCACCCGCCGTGGCAGAAGTAGCCCCACTGATCGGGAGTGCCATCGCCGTTAGTGTCCTTGGTGAGAGCCTTACCATACTCAATGAACTCGTCCCAGGTCTGCGGCGGCTTGTCGGGATCGAGACCGGCTGCCACAAAGTGATCCACGTTGTAGTACAAGGCCAGGTGATAGGCGGTGAAGGTCAGGCCATAGATGGTGTCGTCCACCACCGCATAGGCCATGGTAGCCGGCACATAGTCGTCGAGGCTGACCCCAAACGCCTTCTCCCAGTCGGCCCGGCTCCAGCCGTAGATCATGTCGTTCTTGATGTAGCGCGGGATCTCATCTACGTGCAGCAACACCGCGGCGGGCGCTTCACCCGAGCGAATGGACAGCACCAGTTTGGACTGATACTCTGCGCCGCCCGGTTCGACCAGGAAGTTGACCTTGATACCGGGGTGCTCTTCGTTGAACTGATTGACCAACGCCTCGTAGTAGGCCCCATCCGGGCCGGTCAGGTAGGTGAGGAAATCAATCTCGACGACTTCCTGGGCAGCAGCCCGCTGAGAAGTTGCTCCCCCGCCCAGCATTGCCAGCAGAGCCAGCAGAAGGGTGAGGCTGATCGCAATCTTTTTCATGGTGAGTCTCTCTTTCTGTATAAACTTCAAGGTCCTGCGAAGAGTGATAGCGGAAACGACTCAACTGTGAAAAAGCGGAGTGAACGGTCGGAGTCCCTGTCAGCCCTCCTTTCTTGAGCTTTGCCGAGCCAGACGAAAGCGACCCGGCAGGCACACAGGCGGCCTGTCGGGCATGGTGAGCGACGATGCCAGAATGAACAGTGGGATGCGAAAGAAGAAGGAAAAGCCCCCCAATGGGCGTGGAGTCTGTACTTCAAAGGTCACCTGCTTTTCTTGTCTACACAAAAGAAATCGTATTCTGTTAATCGTATTCTAGGATTATTGCGCACGTTTGTCAATCACCCCCGGCGCAAAAAAACACAGCGCGTCATGCTTCATGCAAGACACGCTGTCTCAAAATTCAGCCACAAACCGGCCAGCAGTTGAACCAGGCGAGCAACTAGAGGCTGTTATGAACTTGTGCCCGGTGTTTTTCCCTCACCCCTGCGCCCCTCTCCCACGCGACTGCGTCGCGGGGCGAGGGGAACGGCCTGCGCTGTCACCCCCTGGCGCAGCAGAACAGCGCCGCTACGAGCAACACCCCTTCTCCCGCAGCGCGGGTTGGGGTTGAGGGAGAAAAAGTGCATAACACGCTCTAGGCTGACTGCCTGGGAATCAGCAGGCAGGGGCATTCCAAGGTCCGCCTGCCCCCGCTCACTCGTCCCTCAATGCGGTCGAACAGGGCGTTGACCAGCTTCTTGCCAATTTCTACGGGAGCCTGAGCAATAGTGGTGAGAGGCGGGCGGATGATCGAAGCCTCCGGAATGTCGTCGAAACCCATGACGGCAATGTCGCCGGGGACGTTGTAGCCAGCATCCTGCAATTCCAGGATCAGGCCAATCGCCATCAGATCGTTCACCACGAACAGGGCAGAAGGCCAGTCAGAGAGCGTCAGCAGCTTTCTGGCCACCTGCCGCCCACTTTCGAGCGTGAAGTCGCCCTCGAAGACAAACTGCGGGCTAACGGGCAAACCGGCCAGCTCCATGGCCCGCTGATACCCGCGCCAGCGCCGTGGCCCAGGGGGATACTGATCTGGCACGCCCACGAAGCCGATCCTCCTGTGACCCCGTTCGGCAATCAGCCAGTTGACGGCATCGAAGGTCGCCTTCTCGTCGTCGGCATACACCACGTCTACCTCGGCGTGTTTGATATGCTGCCCCAACGCCACCACCGGCGTCTGAGTGAGGGCGATGAAGCGATCCAGGTCTTCGTCGGTCAGGTGCGTGGGCACCATGATCACGCCGTCAACGGGGCGGCGGATCACCGCCTCGCAGAAATGGCGCTCGTTGTCATACTTGTGATCGCTGCTCGAAATGATCACGTCGTAGTTGTGCTGTCGGGCAATGTCCTGGACCGTGCGGGCGATGGGATGATAGAAGGAGTTCGAAATATCGGCGATCATCAGGGCGATCATCTGTGTGCGCTGCGTGCGCAGGCTGCGCGCTGTCATGTTGGGGCGATAGCCCAGGACACGCACCGCCTCCAGCACCCTGCGACGGGTCTCTTCGCTGACAGGGATCGCCGAAGGGTTGTTGTTGAGCACGCGCGATACTGTAGGCTGCGAGACGCCCGCCAGACGCGCCACGTCGCGCATGGTGGGCTGTTTTCCGTTCGATTTCTTGGTTGGCATGGCGTCACCAGGTCTAAGCATCCAGGACACACTGGTTGAATTATATACTGTTATACGATTTCACCAAATAGCGCAGGTGATGCGCTGGACAGGGCTCTACACATCTGCTGCGCCACGACCATCGTTTGCGCCGAAAACCAGTCCCCTCGCCCTGCGACGCCGTCGCGAGCGAGAGGGAGGCAGAGGTGAGGGACAACGGAGTGCGGCAAACTGCCCAACACATTTTGCACGCCCCCTGGAAAAAATGCATGGATCGAACGCGGCAGGTGCGGTACACTCCGCCTCTGCAAGACTGTCTCCTGTGAGCCAACAGCTGCTGTCTGTGAACCTATGAGCGCAGGCAATCTGCCCCCTGTCCCGCAAAGCGGCACTTTGCCGCTGTTATTGCCCGCTGAGCAGGAACAACGTCTGCTGGCGCGTCGCCGCAAAGAGGATCAGACCGATCCCTTCGCCACCGACCCCGACGAGGAGATTCGTCGGCTGGGGCGGCTCGCCTTGCGGCGCGACGTGCCGCATCCCCACGACTATCTGGCCTTGGGCGACCTGTGTGCGCAGCGCTCGCTGGTGGAAAGTGAACAGCGCCTGCTGGTGTATTACGTCGGCAAGGCCCTCTACGCCTATCGCCGCGCCGCCGAACTGGCCGAAGCCGATTCGGACGCAGCGCAGACGGCACAGGCCATCTCAGCACGCTATGCGGACTGGCTGTTGCAGGTAGCCCGCGCTGCCCCTACCCGGCGCAACATTGCCGTTGCCTTGTGGGCCGTGGCCGACATGGAAGCGCAGGGGCACATGGCCGGTCTGCCCGATGAAGCTCATGTGCTGGCATTGTGGTACGTCTCGCCGCCCTCCGCCGACCTGACTCCACCGCCCGACCCCACCCCAACTCCTGTTGACGAGCAACACAGCACGGCCATCTACCCTGGCGCGCAGGTCACCCTGGCGGGGGAAAGTCTGGAGGCAGAAGCTGCACTCCTGTCGCTGGCCGGGCCAGAGGACGAGGCATCGTCGCTCAGTGAGACGCGCTCCGACAAGTCCGAAATCTTCCGCCTGGAACTGGAGAGCACCAGCAGCGGCTCGGCAACCATGCCCTATATCCTCGTGCCTCCTGCGCGCCATAAAGAAGGCACCGACTTCGACTTCGGCGATCGCATTGACGGGCGCTACGAAGTGGCACAGGTGTTGCGCGGTGGCATGGGCATCGTCTATCTGTGTTACGACCACGAAGAACGCTGCTCGGTGGCGATCAAGACCTTTCAGAGCCGCCTGCTCACCAACGAGACCGCCGTCGCCCGCTTCACCCAGGAAGCGCGCACCTGGATCATGCTCGAAAAGCACCGTCACATCGTGCAGGCGCGGCGCGTGCAGAAGTTCGACGGTCGCCCGCACATCATTCTGGAGCACATCACCGGCCCGGAGGGGCTGGGGCCAGACCTGCGTAGCTGGATTCGGCACAAACGCATTGACCTGCCCCAGGCGCTAGACTTCGCGCTGCAGATTGCACAGGGGATGCAACACGCCACGCGCCGCGTCCCCGGCCTAGTGCACCGCGACCTCAAACCGGCCAATATCCTGGTTCGTCACGACGGCATCGCCAAGGTGACCGACTTCGGGCTGGTGCGTTCCATGGACGCCGATCAGAGCGTGCCGCTCACTGGCGACGACGGCCCCTGGGCCAGCGGTTTGACGCGCGTGGGCGCTATCGTCGGCACGCCGCCCTACATGGCTCCCGAACAATGCCGCGCCGAATTGGTGGACATGCGCGCCGACATCTACGCCTTCGGCTGCGTGCTGTTTGAGATGCTCACCGGTCGCACTGTCTTCGAGGCCAAACTGCTCACCGAATGGGTGCACGCTCACCTCAACCTGCTCCCTGCTTTCCCCGACTCGGCGGCACACGTGCCCGCGCCGGTCAAGGAACTGACCCTGGCCTGCCTGGCCAAAGACCCCGCCGACCGTCCGCAAAGCTGGGGGGAGCTGGTGGATGCACTACGGGTGCTGATCGGGGAGATCACCGGCGCGCCGCCGGAGACCAGCGCCGAGGGGCCAGCGCTGGAGATCAGCGAACTGATGGACAAGGGCTACAGCCTGACCGAACTGGGCTTCGCCGAAGAAGCCCTGGTCGCCTACGACCGCGCCCTGGCGCTTGACCCCCATTCGGCCTGGGCCTGGGCGCGTAAAGGACGCACGCTGCGCCTGCTTGGCCGCTACGACGAAGCGCTGGCCGCCTACGACCGCGCCCTGGCGCTTAATCCACATTTCGCCTGGGCCTGGACGGGCAAAGGCCAGGTGCTGGAGCGGTTGGGGCAGACGGAACGCGCCCTGGCCGCCCACCAAACGGCCACCGAACTGCATCCCGACAACGTGTGGGCCTGGTACAACCAGGCGGAAGTGCTCTACACCCGTCGCGATTACGAGGGAGCCATGCGCGTGCTTGACCGCGCGCTGCAAATTGACCCGCATCACGCCGAAAGCTGGGCCAAGCGTGGCCAGGTGTTGCGCACGCTGGAACGTCTGCCGGAGGCACTCAATGCCTACAACCGCGCCCTGGAACTGAATCCGCGCTACGCCTGGGCGTGGAACGGCAAAGGTCTGACTCTGAAGGCATTGGGGCGCGTGCCCGAAGCCCTGGAAGCGTTCCAGCAGGCCGCCCTGCATCAGCCCGGTGAGGTCTGGCACTGGTACAATCAGGCCGAGATGCTGGTCGAAATGGGGCGCTATCAGGAAGCGTTGACTCCCACGCAACAGGCCACGCGCATAGCACCGGGCCACCCTTACTCGTGGGCAAAGCTGGGCCAGGTGTTGCGCTACCTTGAACGCTATGAAGACGCCCTGGCCGCCTACGACCGCGCCCTGGCCCTGAAACCGGACTACGCCTGGGCCATCAACGGCAAGGGGATCGCCCTGGAACGGCTCGGTCGCTACGACGAAGCGCTGGCGATGTATCAACATGCTGCCGAGATCGCCCCGGACGATGTCTGGCACTGGTACAACCAGGGCAACCTGCTGGCGCTACAAAACCGTTTCGAGGAAGCCATCCCCCTGCTCGAACGGGCCATTCACTTCTCGCCAACTCACGCTCGCAGTTGGGCGCGGCTGGGCAATGCCCTGCGTCAGCTCAACCGCCCCGACGAAGCACTGGA
>DAOTZZ010000093.1:0-7601 GCA_034433965.1 Anaerolineae bacterium | reverse complement strand
ACCCGTCGTTGGCTTCAACGCTCACCGGCTATGGTCGCTGGCCTAGCCAATCATATCTGGTCGATTGAAGAACTCTTATCCTATATCCCTGTTCCTAACAACACTTGAGCGGGAGACTACCGCTGGTTGATGAACCCCAGAAAATCTATGAAATCCTCCATGGCCCGGCGGACATGTTCCGGCTTCAGACCGTAGGGCAGCACACAGTCCGGGTTGAAACGATTGGGATTCACGGGTACAGGAATGCAGGCTTGTAGCTCTATGTCGTCAGGAACGCTCATCACGGATCGCCCCCTCGCTAAGGTCAGGCTCCCATTGTAACAGGATTTGACTTTCATCATAGCGCCCCCTTCCCCTCCTCCAAGCAAACAGTGCCTGATCGCGCTGGAAATAGTTCCATTCGTCCCCCCGCTCTGGCTGTCCGCCCAGCGCACAGAAGCGCTATAATGGGGGGCGAGCACACTCCCCCTTCGCCGATCACGCCGCCTGGCGGAACATACAGTGAGGAGCATCTATGGAAAGCAAACTGTACCGGATCAATGAATTCGTGCGTCCGGCAGACAAACGCAGCCTGGTGATAGATACGAGCGCCGGCCTGGCCCTGGGGGCGTTGCCCGGCCTGGAACATTTCGCCGAAGCAGTCGCGCCGGTGTTGCCGCTGGCCGATGGCATCGTCACCAGCCCTGGGCAGGCGCGTCGCCTGAGCAACCGCACCCGCGCCGACGCCGCCTTGCTCGTCCGCGCCGACTGGACGAATGCCCTGCGCGGCGAAGACTTCGTACTCCCGCCCGAAACGATCTTTCACATCCCCCTGCTCGACCCCGCCGATGCGCTCGACCTGGGCGCGAGCGCCCTGGTGGCGCATGTGTTGCTCGGCCATGAGGAGCACATCGAGGCGGGGTGCCTGAAGAACGTCGTGCAACTGGCGCTGAACGGCACGCCGCTGAGCATGCCCCTCATCACCGATGTGCAGGCGGCAGGGCCGCGCGTGGTACTGCGGAGCAAGGCCATCGAGCTGGGCGTGTCGTATAGCATCGAGTGCGGGGCAGATGGCGTGGTCGTCCCCTGGCCGGGCGCGGACTCGCTGCGCACCATCCTGACCATGGCCGCCGGTCTGCCGGTGTGGGTCAAAGCCGAGACGCTCGACCCGGCAGACGCGACGCTCAACGAAGCGCTGGAGATCGGCGCGACAGGCGTATGGCTGGGCGCAGAGGTCTTCGCGACCCCCGATCCGGCGGGGACACTGGCGTCCTTCAAAGCGTTGGTACACGGCGCAGTGCCGCAGAAGGCGTAGGAGGGGCGCGATGAAAGCAGGTTTGCAGGCCCGCATGGATCGCCTGTTCAACCGGCACGGCGACGGGCGCGCGGTGTGCGTCGCCGCCGATCACGGTTACATGAGCGATGTCACGCCCAACGTGGTCAAGCTGCGCTCCATCACCGAAGCGGTCATTCGCGGCGGCGTGGACGGCATTCTGCTCAGTCCCGGCCAGGCCATGCGTCTGGCTCCGCTCTTCCAGGGGCGCGACGGCCCGGCGCTGATCGTCCGCGCGGACTGGATGAACATGCCGCGCCTGGGCACATCCAACGTCGCCAACGCCGTGCCGCAGCGTATCCTGCTCAACGAGAAGATGATCACGGCGGAGCAGGCGGTGGCGTTGGGCGCGTCGGCCATCACTATCTATCTGTTCGTCGGCTACACAGACGAGGTTGAAGCGGTGGGCGGCGTGGAAAAGTGCGCCCGCTTCGTCAACGAATGCCGCCGCGTCGGCCTGCCGTGCATCATCGAGCCGATCGCCTATGGGCGGCAGGTGACGGGCGCGAACATCGTCGAGCTGCTCACCCTGGGCGCGCGCGAAGCAGTCGAGATCGGCGCGGACGCCCTCAAAATCCCCTACACCGGCGACGTAGACACCTTCCGCCATCTGGTGGAAGTGGCCGAAGTGCCGGTGCTGGTGCTGGGCGGCGCGCGCTCCGACAACGAACGCGACGCGCTGGAACTCTACGCCGAAGCGCAGGAAGCGGGCGCGGCGGGCTGCCTGATGGGTCGCAACGTGACCAAGTCGCCCGACCCGCAGCGCCTGATCGAGCAACTGTGCGGCATCGCGCACAAGGGCTGGACGGTAGACGAAGCGCTGCGCGGCGAACGCTGGGAGTACGTCAAACTGAAGGCACATCCGGCCAAGTGCACCGGCTGTAACCTGTGCGTCGTCGCCTGCGTGGGCAGTCACGACAGCGGCTACGGCACGCACCTGGCCCGCCTGCGCATTGATCCGGGCAGGGACGCCGGACAGTTTAAGGTGATGTTCTGCACGCTGTGCAAGAAGTGCATTGACGTATGCCCGACGCAGGCGTTGCGCTGGCATCCGCAGAGCGGCGCAGTGGAGTTGCTGGTCGAGCGCTGCGACAACTGCGGCAAGTGCGTGGAAATCTGCCCGACACAGGTCATCGTCCATTCGGACGAAGGCGTGCGCATCGTCGGCAGTGGTACCCCCGAAGCGCCGGAGAAAGTACTCCCCTGGTATCCGGTGATCTGCGATCTGTGCGGCGGCGCGCCGGAATGCGCGCGCATCTGCCCGACCGGGGCCATCTTCATCGAAGAGCGCAAAGCGTTCAACCCGTTGGCGGAGTAGGAGAGAAAGAGAGCGATGGACCTGACACAACGCGCATACTGCGACCGTATTCTGCGGGTCAACCTGAGCACGGGCGCAATCACCACCACGCCATTGCCCGCCGACGTCATGCCGCTGGTATTGGGCGGTAAGGGCCTGGGCGCATGGCTGCTGTACACGGAACTGGCTCCCCACACCGACCCACTCTCGCCAGACAACCTGCTCATCTTCACCAACGGGCCGCTGACGGGCACCACTGCACCGACGGCGGGGCGTTTTGGAGTCACCACGCGCAGCCCGGCCACGGGCACGTACTTTGACGCCTACTGCGGCGGCTACTGGGGGCAGATGCTCAAGTACGCCGGCTACGATGCGCTGGTCGTCAGTGGCGCAGCCGACTCGCCGGTGATGCTGGTCATTGACAACGACAAAGCCGAGCTGCGCCCCGCCGATCACCTGTGGGGCACCACCATCACAGAGGCCACGGCGCGGCTACGTGAGGAGTTCGGCCACGACTGGCAGACGCTGGTCATCGGCCCGCCGGGCGAGCAATTGCGCAACGTGGCGGGTATCTTCAACGAGACGCGCGCCCTGGCTCGCGGGGGCATCGGCGCAGTGATGGGATCGAAGCGGCTGAAGGCCATCGTCACACGCGGTAACCGCCCGGTGCGCGTCTTCGACAAACAGAAATACGAGCGCGCGCTACAACTGGCCTTCCGCGCCGTGCGCATGTCCAGCAAGACCACCCTGCTCTCGCGCGAGGGCACGGTCAACATCCTGGAGATCATCAATGTCATGGGCGCGCTGCCCACGCGCAACTTCCAGCAAGGGCAGTTCGAGCTGGCCGATGAGGTCTCCGGCGCGGCCTTCCGCGAGTATAGCTGGAAGAAAGACTACGCCTGCTTCGGCTGTCCCATCGCCTGTGGCAAGTGGACGGCTCCCCTGGAAGACGGCAAAGTGATCGAAGGGCCGGAGTACGAGACGACCTTCGCCCTGGGGCCGAACTGCGCCATCGGCAGCCGCGAGGCGATCATCCGCCTCAACTGGTGGTGCGACGAATATGGCATGGACACGATCAGCGTCGGCGGGGTGATCGGCTTCATCATGGAGCTGTATCAGCGCGGCCTGATCAGCGCCCAGGAACTGGACGGGATCGAGCCTCGCTGGGGCGACGGAGCCGCTGCCGAAGCGCTGGTGGCGAAAATGGCCAGAGTGGAGGGGTGCGGCGAATGGCTGGCGCAGGGCGTGGCGGCTATCGCCGAGCGCTACCCCGAAGGCAAGCCCTTCGCCATGCACGTCAAAGGGCTGGAGATGCCCGCCTACCATCCCAGCGCGGCCAAGGGCACAGCGCTGGCCTATGCGGTCTCGGAGCGCGGGGCATGCCACCTGCGCGGCGCGCCGCTCGGCGAACTGTTCAGCGGGGCCGCCGACCCGTTGGCCATCACCGGCAAGCCGCAACTGTTCCGCGACACGCAGGCCGATACTGCCGTCTGGGATAGCGCGTGCCTGTGCCTGTTCCCCGGCTATGGCATGACGCTCAAGGAGCTGTGGCAACTCGTGGTCGCCGCTACCGGCTTCGACTATCCCACGCCCGCCGACCTGCAACTGCTGGGCGAGCGCGTCTCCACGCTGGCGCGGCTGTTCAACGTGCGCGAGGGCTTCAACCGCGCCCACGACACCCTGCCCGCCCGCAACCTCAGCCAGCCGATGGCCGGCGGACCGGCGGCGGGGCATGTCGTCGAACTGGAGCCGATGTTGGACGAGTACTACCGCATCATGGGCTGGGATCAGAACGGCATTCCCACGCCGGAGCGTCTGCGCGAACTGGGCTTGGGGGCGCTCCTGGAGACGGCTGCGGGCTGAAACCTGCCCTATCCGGGAAATGGCGATCGTTGAGCCGCAGAGGACACGGAGAACGCAGAGGGGAGCACAGAGCGATGATGACAAACCCCTCTGCGCCTCTGTGTTCTCTGTGGTGAACCTGCCCCCTCCCACCACTGACGGAGACTGCCCCGCATGGCCCAGGACGAACGCCCTCTTTCTGCCAGACGAACTGTCTTGAGGCCAGCGGTGATCCTCATCGCCGTGCTGGGCGCGGCGCTGGTGTGGGTCAGCACGCCGGGGGGAGTCTGCACCTCACCGGATGCCTGGAACTACTTCGCCACAGCCCGTAATTTGCTCGCTAGCGAGGGTTTCACCCGCTACACCGGCGAGCCGTTCGTGCTCTGGCCGCCGCTGTTCCCGCTGCTGATCGCGGCTCTGCTGGGCCTGGGCGACCTGGTCGGACAGAATCTGCACCTGCTGGACGCGCTGCGCCTGGTCAATCTGATCACCTTCGCCGCGACCGTGATCGTCGCAGGGGCATTCCTGCGGCGACTGCTGCGCTCCGCCTGGCTGGCGACCCTGGCAACGCTGGCGATCGCCCTGGGCTATCCGCTGGTCTACGTGGCGTCGTTCGCCTGGTCGGAGCCGTTGTTCATCCCGCTGTGCCTGGGCTTTCTCGTCGCCCTGGATCGCGCCCGCCAGGGTTTCACGGCACGCGCCGCAGGAATGGCCGCGGCGTTGGCGGCGCTGGCCAGCCTGCAACGCTACACCGGCGCAGTGCTGATCGGCGTTGGCACCGTCTGGCTGCTGCTCGACGCCGCTGCGCCGTTCCGCGCCCGCCTGCGCCGGGCCTTTGCCTTCGCCGTCGCCGCCGCCTGGCCGCTGGCGTTGTGGCTGGTCTACAATCAGGCCCGCGCGGGCACGTTCACCGGCGCGCGCAACCCTTCGACCCGCCCCCTGCACGCCAACCTGCGCGCCGTCTACGAGCTGGCGCTCACCTGGCTGACGCCAGAATCTCTGATTCCGGACTATCGCCTGGCCGGGCCGATCGCAGCGGGCGTGCTCGGCGGAGCGCTGATCGCCCTGATCGTCCGGCGGCGCAGAGAGACGCTCGTAGCCCTGGGGGCGCTGCGCTGGTTGCCGCTGGCCCTGTTCGCCGCGGGTTACGCCGGTTTCGTGGTGATCAGCGCCTCGCGCGTGCAGTTCGACCCCATAGACGAGCGCCTGCTCGCCCCGCTCTATCCGGTGATGATCGGGTTGACGTTCGTGGCGCTTGACCGTGTCCTCGCTTGGGCGCGGGCGCACACTGGCGGACGCGCCACGTTCTGGCTGGGGAGCGCTCTGGCGACGCTCTGGCTGCTCTACCCGGTCGGGAGGCTGGAAGATAACCTGTCCACCCTGCAGGACATCTCCAGAGCCTCGCAGATCACTTACGAGACGTGGCGGGGGTCTGACCTGATGCGCACCGTCCGGGCGCAGCCGCCCGCTGGCCCCGTGCTGACCAACGCGCCGCTGCACCTGCTGGTGCATACCGGCGTGCCCGTCCGCCCCGTGCCGGAGACGATCGACGGCTGGGACACGCTGGTGTTCAGGTCGGGCGGTGCCCCTCTGACGGTGGTGTGGTTCGAGCCGATCTCCCGCTGCGACTGGGGTCGCAGGCATTGCGTGACGACAGACTATACGGTAGAAATGCTGGCGGTGCAGTTCGCCCTGACCCCTGTGACCATGACTTACGACGGGGGCGTGTACACGGTTGGCCATGCCAGGGCGAGGGTTGGTGCGCCAGAGCACGCTGACGCTGCGCTTATCTCAATCTTACCTCTTGGGGAGTGAGCGCGTGGCCCCTATCACCGCCCGCCAGTCAATCTCTGCAGCCGTTTTGCCACTTGCTGCCTTCCTGATCCTGCTCGCGGTAGCGTCCGCAGCAGTGCGGTTTCATGAGCGCGACTACCGCGCCGACGAAGTGAACACGGTGCACGCGGGTGTCGTGCTGAACGCTTCCGAGACAGCGCAGTGGATCGCCTGGCAGGCGTCGCATCCCGCCGGATGGCGCATCCTGGGCGTGTACTGGGTCAAGCTGGTCGGTGTGACCGAAGGAGCGACGCGCTGGCTGTCGGCGCTGTGCACCATGCTGACGCTGGCCCTAGTCTATCGGCTGAGTGTAGATCTCTTCGATCAACAGACTGGGTTGTATGCCCTCTTTCTACTAGGTACGACCCCTCTGATAATTTTCTACATGCGGGAATTTCGTCCCTACCCGATGCTAGCACTAGTAACAGCAGGATTGCTGCTCTCTTTCCTACGTTGGGTACGACGCTTGCGCTTCAACTATGCACTGCTCTTCGTAATGTTCGGTATAACTGCCTTGCAGACGCACTATTTCGCCGCGTATGTGCTGGCTGGATTGTCGCTTACTTTCGTCACTCTGGCACGCTGGGATCGTGGACGCTACCTACGTGCCTTTGGCTTGTTCGCTGCAATCGCCCTCTCCTTCACGGCTTGGCTGCTGCCGGTCATCAACGGTCTCGTAGCACACGGTCCCCTGGGGTATCCCCTCCCCACTAAGTGGAGCACGTTAGTAATAGTACACGACGACCTACAGCTCTCTCCACCTTCGCTAGGGCAACTCCTGTTGCTGGTCGCGCTGCTGATGCCAGTAGGAGCGCAATTTGTCCGACGTCCGTGTAAACATATCTTTCGATTTGGCGAGGAGTGGCGCAAAGGCTATATCTTGCTAGTACCGCTGTTCGTCCTGGCAATTGCCTTCGCACTCAATACATGGAAGAGCAGTATTACCACGCGCAATCTGATCGTGCTGCTGCCACCGCTGGCGGTGTTGCTAGCCTTTGCGCTGCGTCGCCTACCCTGGCAGGCACAGGTAGCGATTGTTACGCTAATCGCCGTCCCTGCGCTAACTGACTTCCGTGCGTACCGTCAGGGTCCAGCTTACCGGCAGATGGTTAACTTTTTCGACCGGCTACCTACCCGGCCCACAAAGAGCAACTTATTTTTTGTGGGCTACCCAACTTTCCATCTTCTGAAACTTGGGTAGTCTCCCTGAAGGGTGTTGTTGGTAAAATGGGGCCAGCAATGGAATGATGTTCGGGGGAGACATGACGAACGAGCTGGCTCAAGTGGGGCGGTTTTGCCCAAACGAAGCGTGTGAGT
>DAOTZZ010000092.1:0-15670 GCA_034433965.1 Anaerolineae bacterium | reverse complement strand
ATGGTGCGGTCGAGCGCGCTGATCACGCCGGTGGTCAGCGTGCGATCCAGCCCGAAGGGGTTGCCGATGGCCAGCACCAGTTGCCCCACGCGCAAAGAATCCGCATTGCCCAGCGGTAACGGCGCGGCGCGCACCTGCGCCGGGTCCACGCGCAGCACGGCCAGGTCGTAGTAGGCGTCGGTGCCCACGACCTCGGCGGGCAGCACCGTACCATCGGCCAGCACGACCTCGATCTCCTGCGCATCCTCGATCACGTGGTTGTTGGTGACGATGTGCCCCTGCGTATCGTAGAGGAAACCGGAGCCGGTGCCTTCCTGTGGCACGACACCGCGCCAGAAATCCCACACCTGGGTGCGACTGGTGATGTGCACCACGGACGGGCCAGCGCTCTCGTAAATGTAGCTGACAACCGCTTCTTGCGCGTCCAGCAGGGACAATGCCTCGGCGGGCGGCGGGGCCAGAGTCGGTGGCGGAAGGGGCGTCGCTTCCTGCGACGAGCCGATGCCGGTGGGCAGGCTCAGCCACAGCCCGACGACGAAGCCCAGCCCCAGGCCAAGCAGCGCCATGAGTGCGCTCAAGGGGAACCGACGACGGTGAGGCATGGCGGCATCCTTTCGCTCTTCACCGTATTCTCTACTCCCGACTCTAGCGCGCGCCAGACAGGGTGGCAACAGAGTGCTTTCCCGTCTTGGGGCGGCGATCTTGAACCGCTGAGACGCAGAGAGCGCAGAGAAAGGCAAGTCAGGAACTCTGGGTCCTTCTCCGTGCCCTCTGTGCTCGCTGTGATGAATTCTTCCCCCAAATCCGAATGTATCTCACCACCATCAGGGATGGTTTGTTTCGCTTTCTGTGATGTATAGCGTCCCGTTCAGGTACGTGCCGGGCGCGTAGGAGGTCACCCAGATGTCGTAACGTCCCACCTCCGGGTTGTAGAAATCAATCGTGGGCCAGGTGGTGCCGAAAGAGTCGTCCACGCAGTAGTAGCTTCCGTTCGGCGAATTGATCACCAGCGCGGCGTCTCCGTTGCCCACGAAGTAGAAGCGCAGGAAATTCCAGGCTCCCGGCGTGAAGTGCACTGACAGGTCGGGGGCCTCAGTGGCGAACCCCACACATCCGCCGCCCAGGTAGGATACGTCTATGGAGCCTCCACTGGTGATCCCGCCCACCAGGTACGGATCGGGCGCGAAGCCCGAAGTCAGAGCGAGCGAACCGTAATTGGGCGGCAGGGAGAAGTCCAGGGTGGGCACAGCTATTGGCACCACAGTCGGGGACGGGACCAGCGGTGGAGGCTGCGTTTCGGTTGGCGTTGCTGTCGGCGCGACGATCGGCACACTTCCACATTGTCCGCCGCTACGAACCACGCTGGCAGATACCCAGCCCACGCCGCCCGCGATGCCCACCTGAAACCACGAACCATCGGGCAATCGGCCTATTACGGCTGCTACGGCATCTCCGCTCAGATAGCCGATGACGGAGTACGAGGTGCCTGGCCCGCTGCGCACGTTCACCGCCCCGCCCTGCAGCGACGCAACGACACACGGCCCGGTCGCCGGTAGCGCCGGCAGCGGCGATGGTAGGGGGGTCGGTGAGGGAGCCAGCGCAATCATGGTTGGGGTGGGCACGGGCGTGGCTCCAGGCGCTGACTGGCAGGCTGGCCCTCCTTCAATCTCCAGGCACAGAGCATATGCTTCCGCCACCGGCGCTCCGCTGTGAGCCACTTCCACAAGATAGTGAAACACTCCCGCCGGAAGGTGCAGGCGCAGGCCAGTCACCCGCTCGCCAGTAGTCGCCAGCGTCTGCAAGGTGTCGGCGTCCTTGAGCGTCACGACGGGGGCAGCGCCAGCGGTGAGGCTATCCAGGTGCAACAACAGGGCGTCGGTCTCCGAGCCGGAGAAGCTGTAGCGCTGTTGGGGAGCGGCGCTTCGGACCTCACCGGAGACGGCTTCCCCAGGGATCAACGGCATCGGCGCGGGGAGTGCCTCACCTGCCTGCACGCTGATCACGAACTGCCCAGGCTGCCCGTTCGCACTACGCACTTCCAGCCGGTACAGGCCAGTGCTCACTTCCAACGCCGTGATCCGCACGGTCGCTTCGAAGTCAGGGTTGGCCGCAGCCCGGATCGCCATGCCGGATGGATCGAATATGCGCAGAGCGGGGGCGAAACCCTGTGTGACCGCCAGCACCTGAATATCGAGAGTCTGAGGGGACATGACGGTCGCTTCATACACCAACACCTGATCAGCGGTCAGGATTTCGCCGATCTTGTTCTCCCCGACCCCGATAGGAATAGCTTGCTCGCCCTGAGAGTACACCAGCGGGCTGCCCGCCAGGGAAAAGAGGAGCATCAGTACCACCGCCGACCATGAGGCACGTACCAGGAAATGAGACATGATATTCTCCATTTCTCTATTTATGGGAAAATTACCCTGATTTTAAAGAGTTTTGTGAATCGGATCAACAAGGTGGCGCCTGCAGGTGCGTGCAAAATGTGTCAGGCAGTTCGCTGCACTCGGTTGCCCCTCACCCCTCGCGACTGCGTCGCGGGGCGAGGGGATTGGTTTTCGGTCGCACGTACACTCCCCTTCGCGCGGGTCGGGGGATGAGGGCCATCAGGTGAACCAAAGTCGCTGACAACCTGTGCACACACCCGCGCCTGCCAGGTTACGAGGGAAAATCGCGTGGCAGTTAGCTCAATTCGGCCTTTGTTGGAGATGTGAGTGCGCGGCGCGGCTCGCGCGGCGGGCAGCTTCGATCGGCTTCCGTCGCGATCCGCACAGATGACAGTGAAAACGAAGCGAGGGGCTGTTCACCCCCCCGCTACTCCTACATATATCGCGCCGCCGACATGCCCACGATGGCAATGATGAGCAGCAGCACGCTGATGCGGGCATGGCGCGCGCTCTTGCGGCCCAGAGCTTGCAGTTCGGCGACCTGCGCTTCGGTGGGCGGGCCGCCCTGCGCTTCGATGGCTTTCAGCAAGGCGGCGGATTTCTTGAAAGTGGGGCCGGTGACACCTGTGCCGTGCCCAAAGGCCAGCAGTCCGGCCAGGCTGCCGATGCTGAGCACGATCCCGCCGTCCGACGAAAGCCAGTCGCTGTTGAAATGATCGGATACACGCACGAACAGGATGACGCCCGCCAGCGTCGTCAGCAGGGACGCAATGGGCATCACGGTGTTGAAGCGCGACTTGACGATGAAACCCTGGCGGAAGCGGATGCCTTCCTGTCCCATGGCGTTCATGGCGGGTATGAGCACCAGCAGCAGAAAGAATCCGGAGCCGGCCCAGAGAATGCCCGCGAAGATATGCACCAGCCGCAAGACGATCATCACGATATCCATGGTTTCCCCTTTGTGCGTTTGCTACAGGCTCAGCAGATAGGCGATGAGATCAGTCACGTCCTGCGCTGACAGGCTCTTGGCGTAGTCGGCGGGCATGACATTCGAATAGCCGCGCACGAGGTGTTTAGCCGGGCGCAGGATGCTGTAGAAGGTATATTCCTCGGCAGATTGTCCTTTGACGCGTGTCGTGGCGACCGCTCCATAGCCTTCCAGGGTCGGGCCAGCGGAAGCGCCGCCGTCCAGGGAATGGCAACTGACGCAGGCGGGCGCGCCGCCCAGGGACTGGGTGAACAGCGCTGCGCCGCGCACTGGATCGCCGGTCGGCAGGTCGTCGAGCGAGTAGGGCAGGTCGCCCGGCGCGCACCCTGCCCATAACCCTGCGACGAGTAGCGCACAGAGGCAACACCCGAAAAGCCTGGACACAGAAGGTCTCCTGATTGCATCAATTAAACTATTACAATGAAACTTATGATAGTATAATCTGATATGCTGAGGTGTCAACCCTGATGCGCCGCGGGGTGCGTGCAAAATATGTCAGGCAGAGTTTGCCGCGCTCTGGTTTACTTCACCCCTGCGTCGCGCACAGCAGGGTGCGCCCTCTGCGCCCGTTCTATTGCACAGTGCCGCCCTTGCGTTGCAGAGTCGTTCGAAATCCGTTAGCGGCGAGTTGTGCATTTTCCGAAAACCACTATCATGATAGGCTAGCGTTATGAGATTGCTGAGCCAGGGAGCTAACGCCATGCGTCTGAAATGGATTCTTCTTGCAGTTCTTATCGTCGCTCTCGCTCTGTCCGCTTTCGCGCCGGGCGCACCTGCGCGGGCGCAGGGGAGAGGCACCACCCACGTTGTCCAGCCGGGCGAAAATCTTTATCGCATCGCGCTCAAGTATGGGATGACCTGGCCCGTGCTGGCGGCAGTTAACAATCTGGCCAACCCCAACCTGATCTATGTTGGGCAGGTGTTGGTCATTCCCGCCGGCGGGACGCAACCGCCCGCCACACCCGTGCCTGGCACACCGGTTCCGGCCACGCCTGTGCCCACGACCGGCACCTATACGGTGGTCGCGGGCGACAATCTGTACCGCATCGCAACACGCTTCGGCACGACCGTCGCGGCGCTGGTGCAGGCCAACAACATCGTCAATCCGAACCTGATCTATGTGGGCCAGGTGCTCAAGATTCCGGGTGGCACAGCGCCAGGGCCGCAGCCGACCCCGCAACCCGGCCAGCCCACGCCTGTCCCGCCGACGCCAGTCCCCTCGACGGGCGCGTTTGAGCTGGGCGGGCACGTCGAAAGCTTCGCCTATCCTGATCTGATGCGACAGGCGGGCATGACCTGGGTCAAGCGGCAGATTCGCTACAAGCTCGGTGACTCGCCACAGGGAGTCGCGGGGGCGATCAACCAGGCCCATAGCCAGGGCTTCCGCATCTTGCTGGGCATTGTGGGCGATCCGGCACAGCTTGCCGCGGGGGGCGCAGGCTACATGGATCAGTACGCCGGCTATCTGGCAGGGGTGGCGCAGCTTGGCCCGGATGCGATCGAGGTGTGGAACGAGCAGAACCTCGACCGCGAATGGCCGCGCGGGCAGATCAACCCGGCCACCTACGTGCAGATGCTGGCGAAAGCCTATACGGCGATCAAGCGGGCCAATCCCAGCGTGATGGTCATCAGCGGCGCGCCGTCGCCCACGGGCGCGGAAGGGGCGTTCGGCACGGATCGCGTCTGGAACGACGACCGCTACATCCGCGGCATGGCGGCAGCGGGCGCGGCCAGCTACATGGACTGCCTGGGCATTCATTACAACGAGGGCATCATCTCGCCCGACCAGACCAGCGGTGACCCGCGTGGCGACAACTACTACACGCGCTACTTCTGGGGCATGGTCAACACCTATTGGAGCGCCTTCGGCGGGGCCAAGCCGCTGTGCTTCACCGAACTGGGCTATCTCTCGCCCGAAGGATTGGGGCCACTGCCGGCGGGGTTCACGTGGGCCAGCAACGTCACCGTCGCCCAGCAGGCGCAGTGGCTCGGTCGCGCGGCGCAACTGGCGCGCGGTAGCGGGAAAGTACGGCTGATGATCGTGTGGAATGTGGACTTCACCACCTACGGGGCCGATCCGCAGGCGGGCTATGCCATCGTGCGGCCAGGCGGTTCGTGCCCGGCCTGCTCGACCCTGGGTGCAGCCATGCGCTAGGGCGCATCAGGCACTTTTCGCCTTCAACACCTACCCCCTTCTGCCGCGCTGCCGGGAGAAGGGGGTATCTGTGTGAGGATAGGCAAGTCCCCTCGCCCTCGCGACTGCGTCGCGGAGCGAGGGGATACAGGGGCGAGGGACAGCGAACTGCCTGACAACCTTTGCACGCGCCCCCGCCTTGGGGGCAGACTCCACCAAAGAGAGCACAGAGAAAGACACAGAGTGCTTGATTTTTCTCCTCTGCGCCCTCGGCGTCTCTACGGTTCAAGAACACTCCCCGAGACGTGAATGTATCCTGGCGCGCTCCCACTTGCACCGTCTGCCCCGCTGTGCTACAGTCCGCACCTGAAGACGACTTACCACTCAGCAAGGGTTCTCACGAGGGTATTGCCCATGACTATTCGCTTTGGCACCGATGGCTGGCGTGCAGTCATCGCCGAGACGTTCACTTTCAGCAACTTGCGGCGCGTGGCGCAGGCTGTCGCCGACTACATCATCAAAGAAGTGGCTGCCAACGGGACGCAGTCTCCGCCGGAGATGGTCGTCGGCTTCGACACGCGCTTCCTCTCCGACCGTTTCGCCATCGAGACGGCGCGGGTGCTGGCCGCCAACAGCATCGTCACCTGGCTGGCGCGCACCGACGCCCCCACTCCCGCCATCAGCTACAACATCGTGCATAAGAAGGCGACGGCAGGCGTGGTGATCACCGCCTCGCACAACCCGCCGCGCTACAACGGCTTCAAGCTGAAGGCGTCCTATGGTGGCTCGGCCCTGCCCGAACAGTGCGCCGAGGTCGAGCGCTTCCTGGAACTGGCGCAGCGCGAAGGGCGTGGCCCTAACCTGATGGACTACGAACGCGCCATCGAAGAAGGGCTGATCCGCCGCTTCAACCCCACCAACACCTATTACGAGCACCTGGAAACGCTGGTGGACATTGACAAAATCTCGCAGGGCGAGCTGACCATCGTCGCCGACCCGATGTACGGCTCCGGGCGCACGGCGATCCGCGCCATTCTGTCGCGCACGCGCTGCAAGGTACACGAGATTCGCGGCGAGATGAACCCCGGCTTCGGCGGCATTCACCCGGAACCGATCCGCAAGTACCTGGACATGATGGCGGCGACGATCAACTCGGTACACGCCGACGTAGGTATCGCCACCGACGGTGACGCCGACCGCGTGGGCGCGATGGATGGTGACGGCAACTTCATTGACCCGCATACCATCATGTCACTGGCGCTGCGCTACCTGGCCGAAAAGCGCGGCTGGCGTGGCGATGTGGTCAAGACGGTGAGCACGACCATGATGATCAACCGCATCGCCGCTCGCTACGGCCTGACGGTGCACGAGACGCCCGTCGGTTTCAACTACATTGCCGACCACATGCTGCACGGGGACGTGCTGATCGGTGGCGAAGAGTCCGGCGGGATGAGCATCAAAGGGCACATCCCCGAAGGGGACGGGATCCTCATGGGGCTGCTCTTGCTGGAGATCATGGCCGACGCCAAAGCGCCGCTCAAGGAGATCGTCGCCGACCTGCAGCGCGAATACGGCCCGACCTGCTACGACCGCACCGACTTCGCCCTGAAGAAGCCTGTGCCCAAGAAGGAGATGGTCGAGCGGCTGCGGGCTGCCGCGCCCGCGACCATGGCCGGTGAGACGGTACGCGAGATACTGACCTTCGATGGGATCAAGTTCGTGCTGGCCGACGATAGCTGGCTGTTGATCCGGCCCAGCGGCACCGAGCCGGTGCTGCGCGTCTATGCCGAGGCGCGCGACGCGGAGATGGTGAAGGCGCTGCTGGCGGCTGGCCGGGCGATGGCCGGTCTGGACGAGTAGGGGCGGGCTTCGAAACCCGCCCCGGCAAGCCCACGCGGCACCTCTTATGTTTCGCCGTTCTCCCCCAGGGCGCGATCCAGTCCCGCCGCCAGCGCCGCCAGGAAGGCGGGCAAAAACGCGGCCCATACCGGGGGCGGGATTGTCGTCAGGCGGGCCAGTTGTACGATCAGCGGGTCGGCGGCTTCGTCCACCGCTGCGATTACCTCGGCGCGGTGACCGCGCAATGTCCGCCACAGCGCCCGCGCCTGCTCGGTGACCCGCGCCCCTGCCCACAACGATCCCGCCACCAGCAACAGCGTGCCGAGCAACGCGCCCAGCAACGCCCATACGGTGATCATCTCGTCTGCCACCCAGCTATCCACCCGTTTCCTCCTTCCTCGCTGCATCGAGCAGCAGACCGCGCATGGCGGATTTCAGATTCGCCATCCACCATTTACGAAACGGCCAGGCCCAGTTCGCCTGCCAACAGGCGCAGCAGCGCGTCTTTGTCGGCGGGCGTCCACTGTGCCCAGGGTTTGCGCAGCGCTTCGAGCGCCGCCCGCCGCTCGCGTTCGGCCTGCTGCGCCGCCGTGAAGCGAGTTGCGTCGTGCCGCGCGACGATCTCCGCCACTGCCTTGCGTTCGTCTGGGGTAGTCGAGTCCAGCAGGTGCACGCGCACGCCGCGCCCGTCCTGGCTCACCCCCACCAGTTTCGCGCCGAGTGTCGCCGCCAGCTCCTCGTGCAGCAGCGCCAGGTTGAGGCCCTGCCGCTCGAAGGTCAGGTCTATCATCCCCGCCATCCACTCACCTCCTTACTGAAATTGCGAATCGCGGATTGCGGATTGCGAATTGACAAATCCGCGATCCGAAATTCGCAATCCGCAATCCCCATCAACTGACTTCCCGCGCCACCAGCACGGCGGGCACTTCGTCGTAGTCGTTGACGGCGTCGGAATCCGCGTGCAGGCTGATCGTCCCGTCGCTGACCTTCCACAGCAGTTCGAAGGTATGCTCACCGGCGCTCAAGCCGCTGATCAGCACCGGCCCCAACACCACTTCCTCGCCGATAGTTGTGCTCAGGCGATGCGTCAGCAGGCCGCCGTTGTAGGCTGCCGCCAGCCGCCCGACGCCGTCCACGCGAATATCCAGCGAGACGCGCCGCCCCACCTGATCGCCGTGAAACACGCCCCAGAACCACACCAGCACGTCGCCACCGTTGGTGGTCAGGGTCGCCTTGAGGTTGGCGCTGTCCACCGGCACGAAGGCGGTCGAGGTGGTGCTGTAGGCCGCGCCGTTGTCGCGCCAGATGGCATGGGTAGGCGGCGCTTTGAGCGCGTTGAGGTTGTCGCGCAGGTGCGTGTTGAGGTCGGCGGCGGTCAGCAGTTCGTCCACCTGCCAGGTCTTGGGAGTTGTCCAGTTCATAGCCCCAGCCTCGTGTTCGTCCCCAGTTCGGCATAGCCAACGCGATCCAGCAGCCCATAGCGGCGGTCGTCGGCGCGCTCCAGGTGCAGCGTCACGCTGAACCCGTCCGCCGCCAGTTCGTAGGCGACGGCGCGCACCCAGTGCGCCGCCTCCAGGCCCGACGCCGGATCGCTGACGACCACCTTGTCCATCAGCCCCACGGCGAAGATGTCCGCCGCTCCCAGTCGAACGCGATCGCGGATGCACAGGCGTGTCGCGGTCAGGGCAGGCGTCTTGTAGCGCCCGACCAGGTACTCGGCATACGCCTGCCCGAAGACCGGATCGGATTGCATGGGCAGGTCGAGCGCGACCGCCCGCCGCTCGTAGCACGCCTGACTGTCGGAGTCGCTCGCCAGCAGGGCGATGGGGTCGTAGGTGCGGATGGGCTTGCCGCGCACCTGCAACCGCGTGACATAGAGCGGGCCGATGGCCGTGTTGGTCAGCGTGAGCGCGGCGCGGGTGGCTTCGATCGCGGCGCTGAGCGCGAAGTGCGGGCTGCGCGTGTAGTCGAAGCCCAGGCCGTCGGGCCGGTCGCTGACGGCGTAGTCGTCGCCAGGGACGGGCGCGATCACGTCCAGCGCCGCCACGCGCTCGCCGGCCTCGTCGCGGAAGGGCGCGTAGAGCGTCCGCGTCTGCCCCGGAGCCACGCGCAGCACCATCTGCGCCGTCCACAGCACGTGCAGACTGCCCACCGTCTCCACCGGATAGACCGTCACCTGCGCGTGATTGATCGCGTCCGCCGCATCCAGCGCCACATCCAGCGCGTCCAACGGGACATCCTGCGCCAGCAACGCCGCGCTCACCGAAGGGTCCTGCTGCTCGCGCCGCGACCAGTAGACCAGCGTCCCATCGCGCCCGGCCCAGAAGCGCCCGTAGACGGCCCGGCAGATGTCGCGCAGCGCGTCCAGGACGGTGGTTTGCTCCGGCAACCAGTGCCGTCCGTAGTGCGTCAGGCGGTCGCCATTGTCGGCGATCTGCAGCGCGGGCGGGTTGCAGACAGCGCTCACCAGCGTACTCACCGCCTCCGTGACCGGCATGGTCTCGGCGTGCGGCACGCTCACGCGGGCGCGGGCCAGCGGCGCCAGCCAGTCGGCGGCGAACAGCGTCACCGTACCGGGATAGGCTCCCCCCTCCGGCACAATGCGCGTCAGCGTCCCTCGAAACAGCGTCCAGGACTGCGCCCCGTCGCGGGCCAGGACGCGCACGGCTCGCCCCGGCCCCAGTTTGCCCGCCAGCGGCGAAGCCGCGTTGGCCGGTGAGTAGCGCCTGTCACGGTTGTCGAGCAGCACCTGGCATTCGCCCGGCGCAGCGACCGGGTCATGCGCCGCCGCAAAGCCCGCCCAGGTGCGGACGCTCCGCAGATGCGGCGTTTCATCCGTCCACTGACTGTTGCCGTCCCAGTCCACTTCGACGGCGAAAGTCACGCTCATGAGTCCTCCTGTGAGCAGGAGCCGCATTGCGAATTGCGAATTCGACTCTTCACAATCCGCAATCCGCAATCCGAAGTCAGCTCTCCACCTGCAACGTCCAGATGTGCGTGAAGACTGCGCCGTGATAGTCCACCCCGCCGTACCTGACGACGCCCGCCCGTAGCCGCAGGCGCAACGGAGCGATGAGCGCCCCGCCCAGCGTTGGGTCGGTGGCCAGCGCCGCGACATAGGCGTCGAGCAGCGCCGTCAGCGACGAGAGCGCCGCACCCGTCCCCGCGCCGCCCGTCAGCGGAGCCAGCAATAACACATGCGCCACCTGCACCACCAGCCGACCCGTCCCGGCGGCAAAGGGATTCGGCTCCAGGCCAGGCGACTCGCCGCCCAGCTCCGGCACGATCACCAGGGCGGGCAGAGTCACCCGCGCCAACACGCCCGGCGTCGCGTTCAGAGGGATGTTCCTCACGCCGGGGACGGACACTGCCGCCAGCCTTTCCAGTGCCGTGCTCAACGCGCCCATCGTCAGCCTCTTTCAGGACACGCGCACCCGCACGTAGGGCGCGAGAATCTGCTCGACATCGTCGGGCAGCGCTGGCGGCACCACCACTTCGCCGCGCAACCCCGCCGCCCGCTGCACAAAACCGGCGTCCGGCTGCCGGTAGAGCCAGTGCGTCACGCGCAGGCACGCCTGCCGCACATCTTCCGGCGGGCGGTAGATGGCAATCGCCGTCCCGCGCGCATGACTCGTCGCCGTTGTGCCGTTGACCGCCCGCGCGACGGTCAGCGCGTTATTCTCCTCGTCTACTGCCAGCACATACAGATACTCCTCGCCGATGCGCAGCAGTTGCCCCACCGCGAAACGCCGCCCATAGCCGCCCGGCAGCGGGGCGCTGACATCGTCCACGGTCAGGGTTGTCGCGCCGGCACTCAGCGGATCGTCCTGGACGGCGTCGCCGCTGTCCTGCCAGGCGCTCGCCCAGGCGGGGTGATAGCCCCACGTCCCCTCGACGGCGATGGCCTCCAGCGGATCGCCCGCGTGCACGAAACGAGCGCGCGTCCGATCCAGCGTCAGACTGGAAGTGACCGATCCCGCAGGGTGCAGATGCACCGCGTCGAGCGGCAGCGGCTGCCCGTCGCTGTTGGTCAGGCTGTGTAGCGCCAGCAGATCGTCGTCCAGCAGCAGCACCAATGGGTCGCTGACGGCGTAGCGGCGCGTGGCCCGTTGAGGGTAGAAGCGCCGCCCGGCGTAGCCCTCGATCAGGCGCGACGCCGCACCCAGCAGCAACAGCAGCAGGTCGTCATCGCCGGTCTGTTCGCCCGACAGCCCCAGGTAGCGCCGCGCTTCGTCCAGGGTCGCGTAGAGATTGCCCATGATCACCTTCCTGTTGCTCACGCCAACGTTGCGCGCTTATGAACTCCGGCTACAATGAAGCATGATGAGCGGGTGCATCTAATGAAGAAGCGTAGTATGACCTCCGACAGCCCTTTGATCACGTGCCCCCGTTGTGGCACCGCATACGATCCCGACCAGGGGGCGTGCCCTCATTGCACGCTGGTCTTACCCGACACGCCTCAGACGTTGCAGACGCGACGTCTCAGACGGATGCCCACGATCACCCCTCCTCCGCTGCCGTCCAGCGGCGTGCTGACCCCGCAACATGTGGTGCTGGTACAGGCCCTGCCTTCCGGTCATTGCTTCGCTCTGCCCGCGCAGGGGTCGGTAGTTCTGGGGCGCAACAGCGCCGACGTGCCGCCGGACGCTTACCTGTTGCCACTGGATGACCTGGATGCGCAGAGTCACGGCGTGTCGCGTCAGCATTGCCGCCTGGATCGTCATGCCACCGAACTGACAGTGACCGACCTGGGCAGCACCAACGGCACGTATCTCAACGAACGCCGTCTCGAACAGCACCGCCCTTACCCCGTCGTGCATGGCGACCGCCTGATCCTGGGTTCGCTGCACCTGGCCATCTTCTTCGTGCTGAGCAGCGATTCATCCGCACAGGGACGTTGATCCAGACTTTGTAGACTTTTCATGAATTTTTCATGTCCCATTGCGCCACCTTAATGCTGAATGTTATAATGTCTAGACAAGATCGCGTATAGCCCGTCGGCCTGGTCGCCGATGGGATGCGGACAGACAGAGCCACCTGGTCTCTATTGCCCATGGTGTCTGGCAGCGGACTTTTTTCTGCCATTGCTGGGGGGCCTTATGCACGCTTTTGAACCTTCCGAACAGGCGCTCCCGCAGCAGACGGAATGCCCATTGTGCAGGTCTGCCGTGCGACCCGGTGTCCATTTCTGCGTCATATGCGGTTATCCCCTTGTCCCCCCCACGACGCGCCTGCCCAAGACCGGCCCATTGAATCGCGCGCCCACCATCGTGCCGGAAGCCAACACGCACGCCAATTGCTTTGGAAACAGCGACCGGCTGGTGCTGCAATTCCTGCCCTCTGGGGTGTGCGTGACCCTGGACATGGAACAACCCACCGTACTGGGCCGGGGGCAGTTGCCAGACGGCACGCTCTACGACCTCACGCCGTACAATGCCGTGCGGCATGGCGTGTCGCGACACCACTGCCTGCTGCGCCGCCAGAACGACCATCTGTTGATCGCCGATCTGGATAGCCTCAACGGGACATTCATCAACGGCCATCGCCTGACTCCGCGCCGTGAGTACATCCTGCGCGATGGCGATCGGCTGGTGCTCGGTTCGCTGCATGTCCTGGTCACCTTCCACCACTGAGAGCGGGTGGTCAGTTTTCAGTTTGCAGTTTGCAGTTTGCAGAGTGCGGTTTTCGGTCGTCCGCGTTCAGGGAGCGGTCTTGCGGCCTGAGAGGTACTGGCCTCAGACACATGCGTATCAGCTCCCTCGCGACCACTGACAACTGACCACTATCTCCCACCCACCCACCCTGTCCGCCCGTCTAGACGGTGATGTTGTAGAGCATGCTCGCCACGGCGCCATCGAAGGGCGCGAAGGCCAGACGCACCGTCGCCACCATCTGATAGGCGTCGTAGTAGGGCAGATAGTCCATCGTCGCGGCCACACGGCGACGGTAGCCCACCACCCAGCCGGGCCGGTAGACGCATACTGCCTGCCCCTTGGTGTTACCCGTGCTGTTGGCCTTGCCGTCCGCCTGCGTCAGCGGCATCTCCGCGCTGACCAGCACCGGCACGCCGTCCACCTTGGCGATCTCGCCGGTGAGCACGGTGGCGTGCGGCCCGAACTTATCCACCGTGGCCAGATTCGGATCGCTCAGCAGCTTGGCGTAGGTGCTGCCGTCCACGATCCAGGCGCAGTCTTTGGGGCGCAGGGAGTAACGCGCCGGCATCAGGAAGCGCGCTGTGCGCAGCAAGGCCACCGTCGGCGCGCCGTTGGCGTTCAGCGCCTGCGCGGGCGTGGTCACCAGCGGCAACTTGCGCAGCCCATCGAAGGCCAGGTAGCGGGCCGTAGGCTCTGGCGCGGCGTCATCACTGTTGATGTTGCCGGTGGCCGCCGTGAGCGTGTCGCCGTTGAGCAGCACATGGTCAATGGCATCGGCCATCACGCGCAACGCCTGCTCGCGGTAGAGCGGGATCAGCGGCAGGGCCGCGTCTTCCACCAGTTCCGCCGAAAAGCCCACGCGCAGCGCCAGCTTCTTGGCCGTCAGCGTGACCTTGCCACTGCCGATCTGACTGTCCGGAAGCGGGTTGCTCGCGCCCAGCGTCAGATCGTCCTCGTCCTGCGTCTCCGGCACGTAGTACACCGTCGGGTCGGTGCCGGAGATGGGCAGTTCGAAGGGGTTGGAGGGCATTTCCACCACCCGGAAGAGCGGCAAGATCACGTTTTCGGCGCGCGCCTTGCGCCACAGCTCGCTCGACCAGACGTCCGGTACCCATTCCGAGCCGTAACCGCTGAGACCCGTGTGCATCAACTCGTCCGCCTTGATGGGCAGCGCGCGGACCGCGCCGGCGTCCAGGTCGCCGCGCTCGACGGCGCGATACGTCTTGCTGACCAGTTCGCGCATGAAAGCCAGCGACGGAGACCACTGACCGGTGCGGCTGAGCCAGGTGTGCATGAAGGCCATATCCACGGCATCGAGCGCGGCGTACTTGCTGCGCACCTCGATAGTCGGCGTCGTCGCGCTCTGCGCGGCAGGCAGCCGCTTGATTGCGCCGGGTTGCTGTTCGTGTTCGTTGGGGATCATGGCGTCTCCTGTCTCCTTGTCATTGCGTTTGTCTGCACTGTGCCCGTCCAGGGCCAGCCGCGCCAGCGGCAAGCCCAGGGCTTCGTAGGCGGCCTTCAAGGCCACCGCGTCGGTGAAGCGCGGCTCGGCGGGGGTGGGCGTCAGGCTGCCCTCGACGATCGGCCAGCGCCGGATGTGCCCGTCCGCCCCGATTTCCACCAGGTGCGGCAGACTGCCACTGCTCCAGCCCAGCGCGCCCTGCCGCACCAGGTCGAGCACGGTGCGCGCCCAACGCCGCCGCAAATCGAGCTGCGCCTCGACCCACAAGCCCGTCGCGTCCGGCTGCATGACCTCGATCTGCCCGATCAACGCCGGGCCGAGCGTCCCGTCCAGCCCGTGCTGATAGAGCACGGGGCGGCGCGGGTACCAGTCCAGCCCCAGATCGGTCTCCGGCGTGAAGAATTCGCCCTGCAGGTCAGGGCGCGTCGGATCGCCCCACACCACCAGATAGCCGCCAATGCGCCCGTTCTCGCCGAGCATCTTGGCGGCAGTGTTGGGCCATACTCTCTGTACCATCGCTCCTCCCTGACGACGCGGCTCTACTCGCCGCGCAGTCAAGCACAGGATAGCACAGGTGTTCTACTTCTGTCTTCGTCGTTAAGGGTTGAACTTTAATGACGAGGGAGAATGGCTGTCAGCAATCAACCGTCAGCGTTCAGCGGGAACGCTCGTTGAACAGGAAGTTCTACGCGGGGGCAAATCGGGCACAACAGGCGGGGGACAAAGAAACTTCTCAACTCCGGACTCAAAACTCCAGACCCCGAACCCTCACACAACGCCGATAGCTAACGAAAGCTGACCGCTAACCGCTACCAACCCTCAGCTTCCCAGCCAGTCGGCGGTGCCCTCCCAGCGGAACTGCGCGACGATCTGCTGGGCCTGCGGGGAATCTATGCGCGACAGGGCCTCCAACGCTGCCTCGCGCACGGCGGGCTGCTCGTCGAAGAGCGCCTGTTCCAGCCCGGTGATGGCGGTCTCGTCGCCGATTTCGCCCAGGGCGCGCGCGACGGCCTCACGCATTACCCAGTAACCGTCGTTCAGCAGGGTCAGCAGACCGGGCACCGCTGCGGCGTTGCCAATGCGGGCCAGTGCGCGCACCGCGGTCAGGCGCGCGCCCATCTCTTCGTCGGGGCGGCGCAGCGCTTCCAGCAGGGCAGCGATGGCCGCCGGATCGCCGATGCGCCCCAATGCCTCCGCCGCCCA
>DAOTZZ010000091.1:0-21942 GCA_034433965.1 Anaerolineae bacterium | reverse complement strand
GTGACTTTGACCCCGATTACGCACTTTCTTGCTCAACCATGCCTATTCCTACTTGACAACCAATACCGTATCTCTCCATACACGGAGAGGGGGAGTAAGTATCTGGCTAAGTCCCCTCTCCACGCGCGGAGAGGGGATTTAGGGGTGAGGTAGACTGGCGGAATTCGCAAAGTCTTCCTGAGATCACTTCTGTGCTGAGTTCTTGCCCCCAAATCCGAATGCACCCGATGCATTGGCCAAATGAAACCGCCGGGGTGTTGAGAGCGCGGAGAAACCTCTGTGCCTTCTTGCCCCCTGCGCTTGCCCTGCCTGCGGGCTGGGCGTCGCCAGGTGAACACAGGCGACTGACGACCATTGCGCGCGCCCCATCCGGCGCTTCTTTTCCCCGCCCCCACAAACAGATTACAATCAGAGTAGTAGAAGCCTGGCGCGGCGCGTCCAAAAGAGTTTTGGCAGGAGGGGGCACATGAACATCAGCGAGCGGGAGCAGAACGGCATCATCATCTTCACCCTCGATGGGCGGGTTGATAGCGAGGGCGCGGTAGACCTCGACCTGGCATTGCAGACGGCGGTCTCCGAGGGCAAGCACAAACTGGTGCTGGAAATGGCCCAGGTGCGCTACATCAACAGCGCCGGACTGCGCACCCTGGCCGACATTCTGACCCAGGTGCGCGCCAGCCAGGGCGATCTCAAACTGGTCAATTTGCATCCCCGAGTGCAGCGCGTCTTTCAGATCATCGGCTTCGACCGCTTTTTCAGCACCTACCCCACCGTCGAAGAAGCGGTGGCCAGTTTCTCGTAGCAGGGCGGCGGACCAGGATCGGGCACACAGCTCCCTGCCTGTTCTGGGGGCTGTTTTTTTGAACGGAGCATAGCGATCATGACCTTTCTGGGCGAGTTGCGCGTGCAGGCCCGCCAGGAGAACCTGCGCCTCATCTCGCATTTCGTGCACGGCATCGGGCAGCGATTGTCGCTCTCCGAGCGGGCGCTGTTCGACCTGGAGCTGGCCGTCGAAGAAGCCGCCACCAACATCATCCATCACGCCTACCCTGGCGAAGACAAAGGGCAGATGCTGCTCACCGCGCACGAGGTCGGCGACTTCGTACAGATCACTCTCACCGACTGGGGCGTCCCTCTCGATCCGTCCAGGGTCAGGCCGTTCGACATCAACGCGCCCCTGGAAGTGCGCATCAAGGGCGGCATGGGCCTGCACTTCATCCATTCCCTGATGGACGCTGTGGAGCGTACTACCGGCCCCGGCCAGGGGCAGCCGAACACGCTCAAGCTGGTCAAGCTGATCGAGCGGGCATCTCCGGGGCAGTCGGCCATGACCCCCGCCCAGGAACTCAGCGCCATGCGCACCGTCAGCGAGGTGATGACTTCCAACATCAAGCTCGATGACCTGCTGCGGCTGATCCTCAACAAGCTGGTGACGACCATCAACGCCGAGCGCGGCACGATCTACCTGGTGGACGAAGAGCGCGGGGAGCTGTGGGCGCGGGTCTTGCTCGAAAACGGCGAACCGGTGCCGGAAATCCGCCTGAAGATTGGCGAGGGCATCGCCGGGCACGTGGCCGCCACCGGCCAGATTCTCAACATTGCCGACGCCTACGCCGATCCGCGTTTCAACCCGCAGTTCGATCAGCTCTCCGGCTTCCGCACGCGCTCGATCCTCACCGCGCCGATGATCAACCCGCAGCAAAAGGTGATCGGCGTGGTGCAGTTGCTCAACAAGAAAGACGGCCCCTTCACTTTCCGCGACGAGCGCCTGCTGACGGCCATGGCTGCGCAGGCCGCGATCAGTATCGAAAACGCGCGGCTCTATCAGCAGGAGATCCAGCAGCAACTGCTCAACCGCGAACTGGAGACGGCGCACTCCATCCAGGCCAGTTTCCTGCCCGACCGCATCCCCAGTCATGCCGGGTGGGATTTCGGCGCGTTCTGGTGCCCCATTCGCTCTGTCGCCGGTGACTTCTACGATTTCTACCCCCTGGGGCCGGGTCGCCTGGGCGTGGTGATCGCCGACGTATCCGGCAAGGGCATTCCGGCGGCGCTGTTCATGGCGCTCAGCGTCACCGTGCTGCGCTATGGCATGAGCCTCGACCTGCCACCCGATCAGGTGTTGCGCCAGGCGAACGAGATGATCATCAGCGAGCAGCGCTCGCGCATGTTCGCCACGACTTTCGTCGGCTATCTGAGCCTGCGCAGCGGCGAGCTGCGCTATGCCTGCGGCGGGCACAATCCGGCGCTGTGGTATCACGCGGCTGAGGGCACCGTGGACTATGTGACCGCGCAGGGTGTCGCGGTGGGTATCTTCAAGGGGGCGGACTTCGATCTGGCCCGCCTGCGGTTGCAACCGGGCGATGTCTTCGTGCTCTACACCGATGGCATCACCGAGGTGCTCAACCAGGACGAAGAAGAGTTCGGCGAAGAGCGCCTGGAAAAGCTCATTCAGCAGCATCATGCCCTGCCCGCGCAGGCGCTGGCCGAACGTATCCTGGAGGCGGTCAATACTTTCGCGGGCGCTCAGGAACTCTTCGACGATGCCACGCTGGTCGTGATCAAGCGCACGGGTGAGAGTGCTGGAGCCGAGGCCCCGCCATCATGAGGCCTTGAGCGGTCTGGCAAGGGTTTGTGGGGAGACCCGGACGTGAATGCTTGCCCAGGACTGTGAACGCCTCATCGTACGCCCCCTCACCCTAAATCCCTCTCCCTCGCGGGGAGAGGGACTTAGTCTGGACGTGGGAACGTAAGTGGCTGCTGTTCCCCTTCTCCCTCGCGGGGCGAGGGACTTGTGACCTTCCCCCTCGCCCCGCGACGCGGCTGCGTCGCAGGGAGAGGGGGGCAGGGGGTGAGGGGTGGCCTTAGCTTTACGTCCGGATCACAGTTTGTGGAGATGTAGCGCCAGACGCCCCTACAGGCCGTCTTCGGATGGATGTGCCATTCCCCCTCGCCCTGGTGACTGCATCACCGAGCGAGGGGGAATGCGAGGAGGGCCACTACCAGCGGTGATGCACCTGCTCGCGGATATAGCGATCGTAGACCTCGCGCACCTTCGCCATCGTCTCCTCGGAGAGCGGCGGCAGATCGGCAGCGCGGACGTTGTCCTCAGCCTGCGACGGGCGCTTAGCGCCGGGGATGGCGCAGGTGACCGCGTCGAACATCAGAATCCAGCGCAGGGCGAACTGTGCCATCGTCGCGCCGGGCGGCACCAGAGGCCGCAGCGCTTCTACCGCCTCCAGCCCCGTCTTGTAGTCCACGCCGGAGAATGTCTCACCCACGTCGAACGCCTCGCCGTGCCGGTTGAAGTGTCGGTGATCGTCCAGGTCGAAGGAAGTCTGCGGGGTCATCTTGCCGGTCAGCAGACCGCTGGCCAGCGGCACGCGGGCCAGGATGCCCACCTTGCGCCGTTTGGCTTCCGGGAAGAATAGTTCGGCGGGGCGGTGACGAAACATGTTGAAGATGATCTGCACCGTCTGCACATTGGGGTACTCGATGGCCTTGAGCGCTTCTTCGACCTTCTCCACGCTGACGCCGTAGTAGCGGATTTTGCCCGCCTGCACCAGGTCGTCGAGCGCGCCGAACACTTCCGGACGGTAGTAAACTTCGGTGGGCGGGCAGTGCAGTTGCAGCAGGTCAATGCAGTCGGTGTCCAGGTTGCGCAGGCTGCGCTCGACGAAGCGGGTCAGGTTGGCGGCGTTGTAGCCGTCCGCGGTGTGCGGGTCGAGGCGTCGCCCGGCCTTGGTGGCGATGTAGATCGTCTCGCTGCGCTCTTTGCGCACCTGCGCCACCAGGCGTTCGCTGCGCCCGTCGCCATAGACATCCGCCGTATCAATGAAGTTGACGCCCAGATCAATGGCGCGGTGCAGGGCAGCGATGGAGTCCCGATCGTCCACCGGCCCCCACGCCCCGCCGATGGCCCAGGCCCCGAAGCTGATCTCCGACACTTTCCATCCGGTGCGGCCCAATTCGCGGTATTGCATGGCTGAATCCTCCTGAAGGATGAAGCGTGACAACAAGCGCCATTTTAGCACACTTGTTCTTTTTGGTGATAGTGCACGCCATCGGCTAAGCTTGAATAAAGAGTAGCGCGTGCTGAGTCCTGAGTGTAGAGCAGGGCGCAGCAGGTGCCAACTTCCGGCGGGCTGTTGGGAGCCTTCGCGTTTTGGGGCAATACTTTTGCGTCGCAGAGGGTGTGTGCAAAGGTAGTCAGCGACTTTGGTTCACCTGCCGAAGGACACAGTGCAGGTGGCTCTCGGCCTGCGCGGCGGGGGTGAGGGCCGTTGGCTGGCTGCCAGGGAACAGGCCCGGCATTCGCTTTCCGGGCACTCATAACTCTCTACTCAAGACTCTTTAACTTAACTCATCACTCGCAACGGATCAGGAGCAGGTATGGCTACGCAAGCGACACAACCACGCACCGGTGCCGAAGAAGTCCGGTGGGATTTGAGCGATCTGTACCAGGGGGTTGACGACCCGCAGATCGAACGCGACATCGCGCAGACAGACGCCCGCGCCGACGCCTTCGCCGCGGCCTACCGGGGACGCGTGCAGTCTCTGAGCGCCGAAGAACTGCATCGGGCCATCGCCGAATACGAGGCCATCGTCGAGGCGGCGAACCGGCTGGGCGTCTTCGCGCATCTGCTCTGGACGACGGACGCGGCCAATCCGCGCTATGGGGCGTTGCTGCAACGGCTGACCGAGTGGGAAGCGCAGTTGCAGCAAAAGCTGGTCTTCTTCGAGCTGGAGTGGACCAATGCGACGGATGACTTCGCCCAGGCCATGCTGACTGCCCCGGCCCTGGCACACTACCGGCACTGGCTGGAGGTCACGCGGCGCTATCAGCCGCACCGCCTGACCGAGCCGGAGGAGAAAATCCTGGCCGAGAAGTCGGTCACCGGGCGCAGCGCGTGGGCGCGCTTTTTCTCCGAGCTGATGGGCAACACCCGCTACCCCTTCGACGGGGAGGAACTGACACAGGCGGCCATCCTGGCCAAGCTCTACGATCCCGATCGGTCGGTGCGACAGCGGGCGGCGCAGGCGTTCACCGACGTGCTGCGTCAGCAACTGCCCACGCTCACCTATATCTTCAACACGCTGGCCGCCGACAAAGCCTCCGACGACCGGCTGCGCAAGTTCCCTAGCTGGATTTCTTCGCGCAACCTGGACAATCAGGTGAGCGACGCCGTAGTCGAGGCGCTGATCGAGGCGGTCACGGCGCGTTATGACATCGTGGCGCGCTACTACCGGCTCAAGCGTTCGCTGCTGGGGCTGGATAAGCTCTACGACTACGATCGCTACGCGCCGCTGCCCGCCGCCGAAGGGCACTATCGCTGGGAACAGGCCCGCGATATGGTGCTGGAAGCCTATGGCAAATTCCACCCGCAGATGGCCGAGATCGCCGGGCAATTCTTCGCCCGCTCGTGGATTGATGCGCCGCCCTATCCGGGTAAGCGCAGCGGCGCATATAGCGCCTCGGCGGTGCCCTCGGTGCACCCCTACGTCTTCATGAACTTCACCGGCTCGGCCCGCGACGTGATGACCCTGGCCCACGAACTGGGGCACGGCGTGCATCAGTACCTCTCGCGCGAGCAGGGGATGCTGCAGCAGCACACCCCGCTGACCACGGCGGAGATGGCCTCGACCTTCGGCGAGATGCTGGTCTTCAGCGATTTCATGGCCCGCGAGAGCGACCCGGCGGTGCGCCTGGCCATGCTGGCGCACAAGATCGAAGACACCTTCGCCACTGTCTTCCGCCAGATTTCCATGAATCGCTTCGAGCACGCCATGCACACGGCGCGCCGCACCGAAGGCGAACTGCCCAGCGAGCGCCTCAGCCAGTTCTGGCTGGAGACGCAGCAGGCCATGTTCGGCGACAGCGTCGAGTTGACCGAGAATTACGCCATCTGGTGGAGCTACGTGCCGCACTTTCTGCAGGTGCCGGGCTATGTCTACGCCTATGCTTTCGGCGAATTGCTGGTGCTGGCGCTGTTCGCCCGCTATCGCCAGGAAGGCGATTCCTTCGCGCCGCGCTATCTGCAGGTGCTGCGAGCGGGCGGCTCGGACTGGCCGGAAGCGATCCTGGCTCCGTTGGGCGTAGACCTGACCGCGCCGGACTTCTGGCAGGAAGGGTTGCACGAGATCGAGGGTCTGGTGGCGCAGGCTGAAAAGCTGGTTGCGCAAACGCAGGGATAGGAGAAAGCGGTCTGATGTCTACCCAGGGCAAAGTCACGCACTACACGGCGGTGCCGGCGCAGGAATTCGGACCAGAAGCACCCGGCACCAGTATCCGCTGGCTGATTGACGACGAGCACGACGGCGCGCCGGTCTACGCGCTGCGCATGATCGAGATCGCGCCGGGCGGGCACACACCGCGTCACAGTCACCCTTATGAGCACGAAAACTTCGTGGTCGAGGGCACGGGGCGCGTGTGGCTGAACGGGGAGTGGCATCCGTTGCAGCCGGGCGACGTGGTCTTCGTGCCGGGTGGGGCGGAGCATACCTATGAGAACACGGGCGAGGGGGTGTTCAGGTTTCTGTGTGGGATTCCGGTCAAGCGGCTGATGCCAGGCGGGTGAGAAACCGGACGCGCATAAAATCGCCACGACTGGATAGCGCCCCAGATAGAAAGAGTATCTGGGGCTTTTGATCGTCCCTGGCTGGTATCTGGTAGCCCGACTGAGGAGTATAATCACGAGAAGATTTGTTTCGCTTGCCCCCTTTCCCTTTTCAGGAGAAGTCATCAAATGGGTATGCTCTCAATACGGGCGAGAAGCCTCTTAGTGCCTGTTTTGCTTGTGGCGCTGCTGATTGCCTGGCACACAACCGCCATAGCTGCGCCCGCAACCACATTGCACCGGGACAATGTGGTTGGCAATGAGATCGTCCGCTGGTTTTCCATGCTACCAGCCCAGGGTCAGCAGGAAACTCGCGTTGAGCACAGTGTGGCCTTTCTGACGGCGAACAATATCCCCTCAGCGGCCTACGCTGAGCTTTCCGCCGCACTCAACACCACTGACCATCGGAATGTGGAGGCTGTGCTGGAAAAGTATGGCTATTCACCGGAGCGAGTTAAGGCGTTTGTCACGGACATGAATCTTCTTCTCCTGGATAGCGCACTCAACCCGGAACCTTCGGATGGGCTCCAACTCCAGGCGCTGACGCTTCTCCAGTCCTATGGTCTCACCGGCCTTGATCTGCAAAGCCTGGCCCCGCTGGCGAATGATCCGGCGGCCATTATGGACTCCCTGGTACAAAAAGGATTGTCTTCTGAGCAGGCCACGCAGCTACTGGAGCGGCTCGCGGCGCTGATCCAGGAGGCAGCGGCCCAGGGGTGGATGCCATATTACGTGATCAACGCACCGCTCTTCAAGATGCTAAACGATGCCGGGCTTCCGCGGGCGATGTTGTACGATAGCGCCCCTCTGCTGAACGATCCTGCCGCCGCGGCGACCTATCTGGCCAGCATCGGCTTCACCGCCGAGCAAATTCAGACATTTGAGAATCTTCTTCCTGAACTGATCGAAAAGGGCGTGACTTCCAGCGCGCTAGAGGGCTGGGCGATCAGAAGCATGATCTACCGCCTGGAAGGCATCGGCTTGCCACCCCAGTCAATCTACGAAGTGGTATCGCTGGGCAATATTGAGGTGGTGCGCGGGTACCTGATCGCCAGGGGCCTTGGCGGTGATGTGCTGGAATTGGCCCTGGTCAATATCGTCGGCTGCATGGGGAGTCAGGGAGAAGCCCTTAACCCCGAAAGGTTGATAGCGTTTCAGGCTGGTGAAGCAAGAGCTTTGCTGAACAGTGTGGGGATTGCCCTGACCGACCTGGACCTCATCCTGGGCCTGCTCAACAGCCCGATGACTCTGAACACCTATCTTGCCGAAGCCTATGGTCTGGGCGAGACCCAGAGTGCCGCCTTTGTGACCAGGCTGAACCAATCTACCTTTGTGCAGGCATTCGATCCGAAGGCTGCAGCGGCTCTTATTGCCCGTGTCGAAGGTGGTTGAGTAGCCGATCGTTTCCCTTGTGCCAGAGGTTATGACGGCGCGCGAACTTTCGTATAGTCAGTAGGAGCCAGAGCCAACCACAAACTCCCAAAGAAACAGGGGAACCGCATCAAAATCGCCAGCACACCTGGAGCATGTTGTGCACTTTTTCTCCCTTGTCCCGCGCTGCGGGGGTGTCGCTCGTAGCGGCGCTGTTCTGCTGCGCCAGCGGGTGACAGCGCAGGCCGTTCCCCTCGCCCCGCGACGCAGTCGCGTGGGAGAGGGGCGCGGGGGTGAGGGAAAAACACCGGGCACAAGTTCATAACAGCCTCTAGGGGCACCCTGGCCGAAGATCGGCGCACAGCGAGACAGCGTTGCTGGCGCAGTGAACCGCCTGGCACATTTGCATGGTCCCGAATCGCCCCCGTCCCCCGCTTCCTGCGGTACAATGGAATTAACAGTGACCTTCACCCCAGTGGACAGGCCATGACCGAACACTCACCTGTCAGTTCCGGCTACAGCGAGGCCATCGAAGACTTCCTGAAGACGGTCTATCTGCTGCAGCAGGAACAGGAGCGCGTGCAGACCTCCGCCCTGGCCGAAGCCCTGAACCTCTCGCCGCCGTCCGTCACCGAGATGGCCAAGAAACTGGCCAGGGCCAACCTGGTGGAGCACGAACCCTATCGCGGCATCCGCCTGACCCCCGCCGGGCAGCGGGTGGCGCTGGAGATCGTGCGCAACCATCGCCTGTTGGAACTGTTCCTGGTGCAGGCGCTCGGCTATTCCTGGGATGAGGTGCACGAGGAAGCCGAACGGCTGGAACACGCCGTCTCGGAGCGGCTGGCGGAGCGCATCGCCGAATACCTGGGACACCCGCGCTACGACCCGCACGGCGACCCCATCCCCGGCCCGGAGGGGGACATCGCCCCTCGTGAGCTGGTGCCGCTTTCCGAATGGCCAGTGGGGCAGCGCGGGCAGGTGGCGCAGTTGCGCGATCAGGCTCCGGAGATGTTGCGCTACCTGGCCGAGAAGGGGCTGACCGTCGGCGCGGCGGTAGAAGTGGTGCACGCCGACCCCTTCGAGGGGCCGATCACCGTCAGCGTGGACGGTGACGAGCAGGTGATCGGCGCGCTGGTGGCGCAGTACGTGCTGGTGGGGCCGGAGTGACAGGCTTTCACAAGAGTTTTTGCCTGTGCCCCTCCCTCGCAACTGCGTCCCAGAGCGAGGGAGAATGCCGCATCCCTCCGACGACGGCCCTGTCAGGGGCGGATTTCCAAACCCATCTCAGCAGTCGGGCACCAACATCCGCATCCGGAGTGTAGGGCACTGTGCCTGCAAACTGAGACCCGGACGTAAATCTAAGGCTGCCCCTCACCCCCTGCCCCCTCTCCCACTGCGACGCAACTGCGTCGCGGGGAGGGGAACAAATCCCTCTCCCCTTGAGGGAGAGAGACTTAGGGTGAGGGGCTATCGGTGAGGCTTTCACAGTCCCGGTCAACCATTTACGTCCGGACCTCAGCCTGCAAAAGGTTGACCTGCCAGGACGCGGAGGGCGCAGAAGCCTCTGTACTCTCTGCGCCCTCCGCGGCAGAAATTTCGCCTCACACGGCCAGGCGATGGCCTCAGTACATCGCTCCGCGCCAGACGGCATCCAGCGTCTGCAGCGTCACCAGATTGCGCATGGTGTACCCCGCCGACAGATAGGGCGCGGTCAGGTAGCAGGACGTGCCATAGGGCGGCTCGCCCAGGTGAAAACCGTCCGGCTCCAGGCCATGATTGGGCAGTGATTCCAGCGCCAGCCACAGGTTGATCAGCGGGATGTTGTAGTCCAGGGCGATGCGCACCACGATCTGATTGTAGAGGATGGTGCGATCCCAGAAACCCAGGTTGCCCGGAAACGTGCTGAGGATGGGGATCACGCCGGCCTCGATGGTCATGTCCACCATCTCGCGCATGTAGTGATCGAACTCACCGGGGGTCATCACCAGCAGGTCACTGGTGCCGAACATGATAATCGCCACGCTGGGCCGGTGAATGCGGAATTCGCATTCCAGCGGCGATTCGCCTGGCTGACACACGGCAGGGTTGGCCCACTCCGGAGCGATCACAGCGTTGGCGTTGAAGCCGTTGTGTGTCGCCTCGCTATCGTAGGCCAGCGACTCGCCGAAATGGTTGATCACCCCCTGCAGATAGCTGTAGCCGCCCAGGTTGTATTCACCCCAGGCGAACGGTTTGAGGAAATACCAGTGCTCCGACGAGCAGTCGCCCACCTTGGCCACCACATGCGGGTTGTTGCCCCTGGCCCGCCCGTCCAGGAAGATCTGACGCGCACGGCCTGTCGCCCGCCCTACCACCGGGTAAGCGGTCAGGTCAATACCGGCCACGGTCGAGAGATCAAAGCCGCCCAGGGGGATGCCCGCGTAGGATGCTTCGGCGGCGGGCGCGGCGGGCGCAGCACCCGCACCGGCGGGCAAAATCTCGTCGCTCAGCGGCAGGCTGAAGGCGCTCCCTCCGCTGAACTTCAGATACAGACTCGCCAGCCAGCCGCGCAGCGCCCCATCCTGTGTATGCGCCAGCACCCACGACGCGTCCCCGTTGCGGGCCTCCGGAATCAGCACCACGCCCGGTCTCACCTGCCCCAGCACGCTATGCCCTGTGCCCGGCCCGGCCCGCACGTTCATCTGATAGCGGGGCGCAGCCGTCAGACCTTCCGGCGCAGGCGCAGCAGCTTCTGCCGCGGGAGGCGCGGCCCCGCCGATGATCTCCTCGCTGACGGGTAACAGCGCCGCACTGACTCCCGGCGCATATTTCAGGTACAGGCTGGCCACCCAGCCGCGCTGCGTCCCGTCCAGGGTGTGCGCCAGAAGCCAGGACGTATCGGCGTTGCGGGCTTCCAGGGTCAGCGCAGTGCCGGCGGGCAGGGTGACGATCACCGCGAAGCCCGTGCCGGGGCCAGAGCGCATATTCAACTGGTAGGCGGTGCTGGCATCGCCCCCCTGGGCATGGGCCAGCGGGCCGATCTGCGCGATCAGCGCCAGGGCGAGCGCCAGAATTCCGATTCGACGAAGCATCTGCACACCTCCTCTCGGCCAGTATCCACAACGCCCGCCAGAAGAGGCGGACCGGCCTGATCATCACTGTACCCGATGTGCCGTTCGCTGTAAACAGCCCTTTGGTGGGCGTTTTGCAGACGGCGGGGTGCCTGGTTGGCAGGGCGAGGGGACTGGTTTTCGGTCGCACGTACACTTCCCTTCGCCCGCCGCGGGCTGAGGGCCATCCAGTGAACCAAAGTCGCTGACAACCTTTGCATATACCCAAGGGAAAAACCCGCTTTTGCACCGGCCTTACTCACGCTATAATCACAATCGATCAAAGCTGGCGGGATGTTGGGGGAAATGGCAGGTTGACGCAGACTGGTGGGGAACACCGCACATAGCCTTCGCCCCTCCTTAGCTGCCGGTTTTTGACTTTCTGGATCCCACCCTAAAGGAACCGGGAATGGAAACAGAACTCGCCCAGTATATACGGCTGATCCGCAGGTGGCTCTGGCTGATCGTGCTCGCGGCTTTCCTGGCCGGAGGCGCAGCTTACCTGCAAGCCAGCCGACAGATAGACGTTTACCGGGCCAGTGCGACCATCTCCGTCGGATCGTATTTCCAGGCTCCGAACCCCACCGCGGGCGAGATTTATACCGGGCAACAACTGGCGCAGAACTATGTAGTGTTGGCCAAGAGTCGTTCAGTGTTGGAGGCGGCCATTGACGCGGGTGACCTGCCCATTTCGGTGGGAGCGCTGAGCGGTTCGATCTCGGCCAGCGTGATTCAGGGGACAACCTTCATCCGCCTGACAGCCACACACCCCGACCCGATTTTGGTCGTGCAGATGGTGGATGAAGTGGCCAAACAGCTCATCCTGCAAAGCCCCACCAACCTGACCCCCGAACAGCAGGCGCAAGTAGACCTGGCCAATCAGGAGATCGCCCGCCTGACGCAGCAACTCGAACAGTCGCGTCAGCGTCTGGCCGCGCTGCAGGCGCAGATCGCGCAGACCACCGATCCCGCTGAACTGGAGCGTCTGAACGAGCAATACAACACGCTCATCACGCAGATCAACGAGGCGTCGTCGAATATCGCCCAGTTCAGTGATACTGTGACCCGTCTGCAGCAGCGTACCAACGCCCTGGAAATCGTCGAGCCGGCGCACTCGCTGGGCAAACTGCCGCGCGACACCTTCCAGACGACCGTGCTGGGGGCCATGGTGGGCGCGGCGCTGGCCTTTGGCCTGGTGCTGCTGCTGGAATATCTCGACGACACCATCCGCACTGTGGATCAGGCCACGCAGGCGCTGGGTCTGCCCACGCTGGCCGTCATCCCCAAGTTCGGCAAGGCGCGCGACAGCTACCCGCAGCGACTGATCGCCTACCGTCAGCCGGATTCGCCGATCGCCGAAGAGTACCGCACCCTGCGCACCAACCTGATGTTCTCCGCCAACGGAGGCAAGGCGGTCTTCCTGATCACCAGCCCCGGCCCCGGCGACGGCAAGACGATCACCGTGGCCAACCTGGCGGTGACCATGGCCGTGGCGGGCTGGCGCGTGTTGCTCATTGACGCTGACCTGCGCCGCCCGCGCCTGCACGACATCTTCGAAGTGGACAATCGCGTCGGCCTGACCACCCTGCTGGCGCTCGATCCCGGCGAACTGACCGACGGCAGCTTCTCGCTGTATCGGTTGCCCGCCAACTATGCCGAATGCCTCCGCGAAACGGAGATCCCCGGCCTGTACCTGATCCCCTGCGGCTACATCCCGCTCAATCCGGCGGAGGTGCTCGGCTCGGCCAATATGCAGCAGTGGTTCAAGTTCTTTCGTTCCTCGCCGGATATTGACATCATCCTGATTGACACGCCGCCGGTGCTCATCGCCGCCGATAGCGCTGTGCTGGCGTCGAACCTGGGCATTCCCGCCGTGATGGTGATCGAAGCGGGCAAGACGCGCCCGGCGGGTGCAGTGCGAGCCAAAGAGCGCCTGGCCTCGCTGGAGATCGACATCAAAGGGGTGGTGCTCAACGCGGTCAGCCGCCGCGACGAGGGCTATGGCTACGGCTACGATTACTACTATTACTACTACTACAAGAAGCAGGGCAGCGATCACCAGGGCAGCAGCGCCAGCACCTCTCCGGCGCAAAGTCGCCGGAAGTGAGGGCGGACGGTTAGACTGCATCTCCAACCGCTGCTGGCTGCAAGTGCGCTTCCGCCGATCCCCCTGAGCGGGGCCAGATCGCGCTCACCCGTGAGGGCGTAACACATCCCACCGATCAGCAGGTAGGCGCGGGTTTCGGCCCCCGCCCCACGCTCGGTGGCGCTGCTGCGTCGGAATGGGCCGGGGATGAGGACAAGGCCCCCCTGTTGGCGAGGGACGGCCCTTGCCTGTAGAATGGCTCGCGTCCGGTATCTGCGAGCATATCCCTGGCGCTCATGTCCCTGACGCATATCCTGATCTTCGCCGCGCTCATCCTGCCCGTCACCGTCGCCCTGCCCGTGCGCTGGCGACAGTGGGCATTGTTCGTCGGCAGCGTGCTGACCATCTACTGGCTGCAGCCCGCTCTGACCATCCGCCGCCTGGACTTCCTCTTCCCCACCGCCACGCTGGCCCTGGTGATCGTGTGCTGGCTGGCGACGCGCGCGCCCGCTCAACCTGTGACCCGCGCCGACGGCCTGGCCGCCCTGGTGATCGCCGCGCTGGTGCTGGCGCTGTCGTTCGGGCGCTATCTGGTGCCCGCCTACCGCCTGACGCCTTCGGCTCCGCCGCCGCCGTCGCAGGTGGCCGTCTGGCTGCTGCTGGCGACGGGCGCGTTGTGGGCGGTGGCCCGCTGGCGGGGCAACTGGCCGCGGCTGACGCTGGCGCTGGGTATACTGGCGCTCTTCGCCGTGCTCAAGACGGAGGCGCTGGGCACGGCGGCCAGCCGGTTGCTGCGAAGCTGGCAGGGCCAGACGACACAGCTCGCCCGCGCCGAGGAACTCTCGTGGCTGGGCTTTTCGTATGTGGCGTTCCGCCTGCTGCACACCCTGCGCGACCGGCAGACGGGCCAACTGCCCGCCCTGACGTTGCGCGAATACGTCACCTACGCCATCTTCTTCCCGGCCTTCACCGCCGGGCCGATTGACCGGGCCGAGCGCTTCCTGGGCGATCTGCGCGCGCTGCCTCCGCTGGACGCGGCTCGTTTTGTGCACGGCGGGATGCGGCTGGCGGTCGGCATCGGCAAGAAGTTCGTCATCGCCGACAGCCTGGCGCTGCTGGCGCTCAACGCCGCCAACGCGCAGCAGGCGCAGTCGGCGGCGGGGCTATGGGTGCTGCTCTACGCCTACGCCTTCCAGCTCTACTTCGACTTCAGCGGCTACACCGACATCGCCATCGGCCTGGGGCAGTGGTGCGGCATCCGCCTGCCGGAGAACTTCAGTCAGCCCTACCTCAAGCGCAATATCACCGTCTTCTGGCAAAGCTGGCATATCACGCTCAGCCAGTGGGTGCGCTCCTACGTCTTCCTGCCGCTCAGCCGCACCCTGCTCACCCGCCCGCGCAAACCCTCGCCGACCGTCCTGGCGCTGATCGGGCAACTGGCGACCATGCTCGCCATCGGGCTGTGGCACGGCGTGACCTGGGGCTTCGTCGTGTGGGGGCTGTGGCACGGGCTGGGCCTGTTCGCCCACAAAGTCTACAGCGACCGCACCCGCCCCTATTACCTGCGCCTGCGTCAGCACCCGCGCCTGGGGCGAGCCGTGGAGGTCGTCGGCGTGGTGCTCACCTTTCACTTTGTGGTGCTGGGCTGGGTATGGTTCGCCCTGCCCGACCTGGCGATCAGTTGGGACGTGTTCGTCCGGCTGTGGAGGTGGTAGGCGATGACGACCTGGCGCTGGCTCTACGCCGCCGACCCGCCCTATCGCTGGCGCTTCGTCGCCCGCGTGATCTTCAAGACGGCGGCGCTGTTCGTGGCGCTCAACCTGCTGTGCGTGCTCATAGACCCGCTGCCTGCGCTGGGGAAACTCTCCGCCTATAACCGTCTCTTCGCCGGGCGACCGCGCCTGCCCTACGGTGAAAACCCCGCTGTGGCCTACAACCTGAGCCTGTTCCAGCTTGACGCCATGTTCGCCGCGCACCAGGTGGCCCGCTCCCCCCAACCGGACGAATTCCGCGTGTTGCTGATCGGCGATTCGTCGGTGTGGGGGATTCTGCTGCGGCCAGAGGAGACGCTCGCCGGGCAGCTCAACGCGGCGGGGCTGCTCACTGCCGACGGGCGACGGGTGCGCGTCTACAACCTGGGCTACCCCACCATGTCGCTGACCAAAGACCTGCTGCTGCTCGACTACGCGCGGCGCTACCGCCCCGACCTGATCGTCTGGCTGTTCACGCTGGAGTCGTTCGATCAGCGGGCGCAGCTCGATCCGGCGTTGCTGCAACACAATCCGCAGCCGGTGCGTCGCCTGATTCGCACCTATGGCCTGGCGCAGCGGACGGACGACCCGCGTTTCGTCGCGCTCTCGTGGTGGGACAAGACGATCTTCGGGCGACGGCGGGCGCTGGCCGACCTGTTGCGCCTGCAACTTTACGGCGTGCCCTGGGCGGTGACCGGCATAGACCAGGAGTACCGCGACGATTACACGCCGCGCGCCGTAGACCTGCCCGCCGACCGCACCTGGCACGGCCTGACGGAAGACCTGTTCACCCCCGCCGATCTGGCCTTCGACGTGTTGCGGGCGGGAGTGACCCTGGCGGGCAGGACGCCGATCCTGCTGGTCAACGAGCCGATGCTGATCAGCGAGGGCGCGAACAGCGACATCCGCTACAACTCGTTCTACCCGCGCTGGGCCTACGACGCTTATCGTCAGTGGCTGCACCAGGAGAGCGAGCGCCAGGGCTGGGCGCTGCTCGATCTGTGGGAGGCGCTGCCCGATGCGGCCTGTTACACCGATAGCGCGGTACACCTGACGCCCGCCTGTGCAGGGCAGTTGGCGGCATTGCTGGGGCCGGAGATCGTGCGGATGGCCGACGGTGCGGCGGGCGGGTGAGGGATAATCTGTCCGCGCCCCTGTTCTGTTTGTCTGTGTGGCGGTATTTTGGGGTATGACTATACGAAGGGGCGAGTTCGAAACCCGCCCCATCCGTGCTAATACGTTGATTCGGCGTCAGACCCGCGCGACCAGGAGCTTTCCCTCATCCCTCAATCACGACTGCGTCGCGGGGCGAGGGGACTGGCTGGCTCTTGCATAAGCGCTCCCCTTCTCCCCGCTTGTGTGGTGGGAGGGGTGCATTCGCTTTTTTGGGCAGGCTTCGGAGATCGTTTGAAAACCTCACCCCCCGGCCCCCTCTCCATACACGGAGAGGGGGAGTAAGCATCTGGCTAAGTCCCCTCTTCGCGTGTGGAGAGGCGAATTCAGGGGTGAGGTAAACTGGCGGAATTCGCAAAGTCTTCCTGAGATCACTTCTGTGCTGAGTTCTTGCCCCCAAATCCGAATGCACCCGCCCGCCGGTGTAAACTCGCCCAAAAGCCAGGGCTGGAGCAGAATCCATAGGCCAGGAAATCATCCGCAGGAGGGCATCATGGTACACCGCACGGCTACGCTGGCAGGTCTGCTGACGGTGATCGCGCTCGCGCTCATCGGCTGGCTGACCCTGCCTCCGGCAGACGCTCAAAGCACCCCCTCGCTCACCCCGACAGCAATCCTGCTGCCCACGCCGGTCTTGGGGGCGCTGGATCGCGCGGCAGTCAGCACCCTTGATCTGACGGCGTTCCCGCTGGTGCCGGAGATCAGTCAGACCGCGCTGGACATCTACCGCAATGGACTGGCGCGGGGCAACGATCCGCACACTTTCATCAAGGTCGGGGACTGCATGACGCACACCCCCTATTTCCTGATCCCCATCGGCGAAGGGCAGTGCGACCTGGGCGAGTACGAGCACCTGGCCCGCGTCATCGAGCAGTTCGGCGGGGCCGAGCGCAACTCCTTTACGCGGGAGAGCCAGGCCGCCGCCGGCGGCTTCAACGCGGCCAGCGTGCTGGACTCCATCTGGGCCAACCCCGAATTCTGCGAGGCAGGCGAAACGCCGCTGGCCTGCGAGCTGCGCCACATGCAGCCGGGCATCGCCCTGATCATGTTCGGCACCAACGACGTGCAATATCTCACCGAGGAGCAGTTCGACTATTTCCTGCGCGGGGTAGTGGTGGAGACCATCCGGCACGGGACGCTGCCCATCCTGAGCACCTTCCCGCACCGTCCGGAGTTCCCCGAAAAGACCCTGCTGTTCAATCAGATCGTCGCGCAGATCGCGCTGGACTACGACCTGCCGCTGATCAACCTGTGGCTGGCGCTGGAGGAATTGCCGCACCAGGGCGTTGACCCCGCCGACCCGACGCATCTGACCCTCCCGTCGTCGGGGGCAGTGTGCGCGTTCGAGGGCGAGAATCTGCAGGCGGGGTTTACCGTGCGCAACCTGTTGACACTGCAGGCGCTCGACGCGGTGCTGATGGCAGCCGAACCGCGCTGAGGACTGAGACCCGGACGTAAATCTAAGGCTGCCCCTCACCCCCTGCCCCCTCTCCCACTGCGACGCAACTGCGTCGCGGGGAGAGGGGAACAAATCCCTCTCCCCTTGAGGGAATCGGTGAGGCTTTCACAGTCCCGGTCAACCATTCTACGTCCGGACCTCAGCCTGAGGACTACTGCTCACCACACATCTTCCATTCGCCATCTTCTTTGATGGCGCGGTACACTGTTCCAGCCAGGGGCTGCTGACGGGGGTCTTCGCCGCGATACTGGATGATCAGCGTGCCTTCGCAGACCACCAGCGTGGCGTCGCCCTCCTGGCCGGTGACCCGACAGGACAGGTTGTCGAGGCGGGCGTCTACTGAACGGAACGGCGCGGCATCGAGCGCCGCCTGCATTTCCCACGCCTTGCACGACAGCGAGGTCAGTTTGCGCTCGTCCCCGGCGATCTTGGCCTTCAGGTAGGCTTCGATGGCATCGGGTGCGCTGACCGATTGGGCACAGGCGCTGGCGAGCAGGGTTACCACCAGCAGGGCAAGGGGGAACAATGAATGATGTCGCAACATCAACCGTCCTTCAGCCGTAGCCGATCGTCAGGAAACGCAGCGGCGATTATAAAGCGTCTGACAGGGCGGGGGAAAATTCTGGCAGGAGTGCGTCATGGCTGAGCCGATCATCACCGTCAAGGGGCTGGTCAAGACCTTCGATACGCCCGCCGGGCCGCTCAACGTCCTGCGCGGCATTGACCTGACTGTCGAGCGGGGCGATTTCATCGCGCTGGTGGGACCATCCGGCAGCGGCAAGACGACCTTCCTCAACATGATCACCGGCATAGACAAGCCGACCAGCGGCTCGGTGATCGTGGACGGCGTGGATGTGGTCAACACGCCGCAGCGTGACCTGACGCGCTGGCGCGGGCGCACCATCGGCATCGTCTTCCAGTTCTTCCAACTGTTGCCCACGCTCACCGTGCTGGAAAACGTCAAGATGCCTATGGACTTCTGCCGCGTCTATGACCCCAAAGAGCGCCGCGAGCGGGCCATGGAGCTGCTCGAACGACTCGGCATCGCCGACCAGGCCCATAAGACGCCGGATATGCTCTCCGGCGGGCAGCAGCAACGGGTTGCCATTGCGCGGGCGCTGGCCAACGATCCGCCGTTGATTGTGGGCGACGAACCCACCGGCAACCTCGACCGCATGAGCGCCACCAACGTCTTTCGCATTTTCCACGAACTGCGCGACCAGGGCCGCACCGTGCTCATCGTCACGCACGACCGCGAGCTGGTCTATGACGTGCCCAGGGTGTTGCTGCTGGCTGACGGTCTGATCGAGGCCACCACCTTCGAGGCGGCGGCCAAACGGCGTAGCGAGGAGCTACGCGCCGCCCGTCTGCGCACCCAGGAACGGCACGCTGTCTCGTCGTGATTTTTTCCCTCACCCCTGCGCCCCTCTCCCACGCGACTGCGTCGCGGGGCGAGGGGACTTGCCGTCCCTCGCACAAGTGCTCCCCTTCGCTCTGTCGCTGACAACCTTTGCACGCACCCCCTGGGGGCGTATGGCCATACGCCCCCAGGGAGGACATGCGCCGACCGCCGGGCGTCTAGCCCATCGCGGGCAAGGGCTGCCCTGCCATGTCGGTGACCCCATCCAGGCGGATCACCGCGCCAGAACCCGGTGCACCAACACCGTTGACGGTGATGTAGACGTTGCCGTTCGCGTCGAACGACAGGCTGGTCGGGAAGGGGAGATCGCCCACCACGACCTCGGACACACCGCCTTCCTTGATGCGGATCAGCGCGCCGCTGTTGGGCGTGGGGCCTTGCTCGGTGAAGATGCCGAACTGCACGGCGTAGAGTTCACCGTCCGGGCCGCGCGTGAGATCGGTCAGGGTGGTCAGGCCGGTGGCGTAGTCGCTCACTTCACCCGTCGCAGAAACGCGCAGTATTTTGGCGCTGCCAGGGACGAAGGGGCCACCGCTCAGCAGCGAGACATAGGCATTGCCGTCCGCGTCGAAAGCTACAGCAGTCGGCACCGGATCGGCTTCCATCGCCCCGCCGCGAGCCGGATTGGGGAAGGGGCCTGGCAGACCGCCGAACGCGGCCACCAGCACGACCTCACCCGTCGCCGGGTTGACGCGCAGCAGATCGTTCGCGCCAGCATCTGCCACCCACAACCAGCCGTCAGGACCGGCGGTCAGGCCGTAGGGATGCGTGTCCACCAGCGTGCCGTCGGGATTACTGGCCTTCTCGATCGTCCAGGTATCCGCTACCTGGGTCACCGTCTCGCCGTCCACACGCACGATGGCAGCGAACAGGGGCATCGGGTCCATCTCCGGCAGGTTCCAGCCGGCGCTGGTGGCATACAGTGCCCCATCCAGCAAAGCCAGCCGCGCGCCCCCCAGGGTTTCCTGGATATCGGGGAGATAGATGGACGGCAGCACGGTCACTTCGGTTTGTGTACCATCCGACGCTACCTTGACGATGCGGGCGCTCATTCCCAGCAAAGCGGTCATCACTTCGCCGTCCTCACCAGGGATTTGCAGCGTCTGCTCACCGCCCATGCCGCTGTCAATGACCCAAACATTGCCTTCTGGATCAACTAACACGCCCTGCGGGCCGTTGAAACCGGACGCAATGAGCGTCCCCGGTAGGGGCGGCTGGGCGAAAGTCGTGCTGCCCAGACTCAGCAAGCACACGCTCAGCGCGATGACGAAGGCAACTACGGGCTTCGATGTTTTCATGTTGGGCCTCTTTGAAATAGGTTTGAACACAATAGAGTTAAAGTAGATCGTTATCTGGAAAATGTCAAAAAGTCGTGGACTCAGGGGGGGGAGGGCCGCCCGCTGACGGCTATTCCCCTGAGATGTGCCTACCCCCAAGCTGGGCTACAATACCCCTGCATCACATACCGACAGGCCTGCGCGGGCGTTGGGAGGGCACGTATGACGGGGAACAGAGGGCTGGCGGCCCTGGTCGTGGTCTTGAGCGGCCTGTTGCTGGCCGGTTGCAACTTCAGCCTGGGCGGAGAGGAAGAAGCCGCGCGCCGTCCCACGCTCGGCCCGCCTATCCCCTGGGCCACCGCCCACCCGACGGAGACCCCCTTCGTGCTGGTGGTCACCGCCACCTTGCAGCCGACGCTGCCCCTTCCCCCCCCCACGGTGACAGCGCTCGCCGCCGTGCCGACCAAGCAGATCCCGCCGACTCTCTCGCCCACGCCCACGCGGACGCCGTTCACCATCCCCACGCCCATCGTCGCGCCGACGCTGACCTCTGCAGCGATCGTCTCGCCCTCTCTGACGGCAGCGCCTGCGCTGGAGCCTTCGGCGGTGACTTTGCCCAGCCTGACCGCCGCGCCCACGCTGACCGTCCCGCCGCCCACCATGACCCCGCCGCCATCGTTCACGCCAGCCATCGCCGCCACCAACACCCCTCTGCCCACCGCGCTACCGGCAGCGCAGGTCTGCCCGACATGCGCCAACCTGCGGCTGCGGGCCAGTCCGGGAACTGCGGGGCAGGTGCTCACCCTGCTGCCCGCCGACCTGCCACTATCGGTCATCGGGCGCACGGCGGATAATGCCTGGGTACAGGTGGTGCTGCCCGATGGTTCCAGCGGTTGGGTGGCTGCGCAGTACCTGACACTGCGCATCGATCTGAACGTGGTCAGCGTGACCGGCGCGGCGCAGGACGCCCCGACTGCCGTCGCCAACACGGCGGGCGTGGTATCGGGGGTGTCCGCCAACGCGCGGCGCATCCTGCTCGACGGCCTGGCCAAAGGCAACCTGCCGCACAGCTTCACCAGGGTGGGGGATAGCATCAGCGCGGCGCCGCAATTCCTGACGCCCATCGGCAGCGGCACCTATCGCCTGGGCGACTACGGCTATCTGAGCACAGCGATCAGCTTCTTCTCCGGCCCCAACGGACGCGGAGCCAACCCCTTCTCCGCGGCGTCGCTGGCGGCGCGCAACGGCTGGAGCACCGAAAGCGTGCTCAACCCGGCCAACGCCGATGCTTCGCTGTGCCGCGCAGGCGAAACGCCGCTCGCCTGCGAATATCGCCTGACTCGCCCCGCGGTGGCGTTGATCATGTTCGGCACGAACGATTCCGGCGGGATGCCGACGGCGACCTTCCAGGCCAACCTGCAGGCCATCGTGCAGACTTCGATCAGCATGGGCGTGATCCCCGTGCTGAGCACCATCCCGCCCAAACGCTACAACCCGGCCACCGATGGTCGCGTGGCCGAATTCAACCAGGTGATCATCGCCACGGCCCGCGCCTACGACATCCCCCTGTGGGACTACTACCAGGCGATGGTCGGCCTGCCCAACAACGGCCTGGCCCCCGATGGCGTGCACCCGTCCGCTCCGCCGGACGGCCTGACGACCGTCTTCGACGCCGAGCACCTGCGCTACGGCTACACGG
>DAOTZZ010000090.1:0-2331 GCA_034433965.1 Anaerolineae bacterium | reverse complement strand
CCCAGTTCATCGCCGGCCACGTCCAGCGCGGCGGGCGAAAGCGGCTCGTCCTGGATGACCAGGGTGATCTGCAAATCCTGGGGGGCAGCCTGATCCAGAGCAAAGCGCAGCCCCACCCCTGTCACGGCGCGGATATAGAACGGCCCCAGCGCGAAGAAGCCCGTCAGCAAGCAGATGGCCAGCAACAGAATAGCCAGCGAGCGCCACTCGCGGTGCATCCGTTTGAGGATCAGGCCCAGAGTCATGCCATTCCCTTCCTGCTCCCGTCGCCCGCCTATTCGTCGCCCAGGCGCAACGTGCGCGCCAGCGACAGTTGCCGCACCAGCAACAGGCTGGAGCCGAGCACCAGCCCCAGCGTGACCAGCAACAACAGCGCGTATTCCAGCAGCCGTTGCGTCTCCACGCGCATGACGAAGGGCGGGATGACGCCCTCGCCCGCCGCGCCCAGCGCCAGCGTCGGCACCACCTGCGAAGCGAGCACCCAGCCCAGCAGCGCGCCCAGCGTCACCGCCACGGCCATCACGAAAACCTGTTCCAGCGCCAGCGCCAGCACCACGCGCAGCGACGACAGCCCCAGCGCCCGCAGCACGCCGAACTCGGTACGGCGCGCCTGCGCTGTCAGGCCCGCGTAGGTCAGCAGGCCGACGATGCTCAGCGCCAGCGCCATGATGAAGGCCAGGTACATCAGCCCCAGCAACCCCAGCGCCAGCGGATCGGTATTGAGCTTGTTCAGTTCATTGGCCAGGGTCACCTCGCCCAGCACGACCGCCGCCCCTTCGTTGAGCGAATGGACGAACGCGGCCACGTCGTCTCTGTCGCCAGCGTCCAGGCCGTCGCCCAGCCGCAACCAGACCTCGTCCGGATAGAATGCAGCGCTGGGCCGTCGGTTGAGCCGGTAGAGCAGCTCGCGCACGTCCACCACGATGAAAGAGTCGCCCTTGGGATCGTTGAGCGTCGGCGCGCGGTCGAACAGCGAGGGATAGTAGTCGGTCACCTGCACGGCGCGGAACTGCACGCTGCTGCCGCCGATGCCCGGCAGCGTGAACGGCGCAGCGCCCAGGCCCCAGGTCAGGCCGTTTTCGCTCTGCACGCGGCGGCTGACCACCGCATCCACCGGTCCCAGGTCGAGGTAATTGAGCAGCACGCCCACCGTCGAGCGCTGCGCCTCTTGCTGCCAGGTGATATAGATCGCGTCGCCGCGTTCGCCGGAAATCTGCCAGCCGGGGGAGACGTCACCAGTTGCCAGCGCGCCGCTGTCGTAGAGGAATTCCCAGCCGCGCCCGGCGAAGACCGGCCACGACGTCGCCGAACCGTCCGCACCGATCAGCGTCATATCGGCCAGCGTCAGGCGCATTCCGCGTTCGCCGCGCGCGCTGGGACTGCGATATTGCCAGTAGAAAGAGACCAGGTTGAGCGGGGCCACCGACTCATATTCCAGCGCGGACAGGTCGGCCTCGCAATAGACCCAGCCGGTCGTCACAAAGCCCGCCGCCCCCAGGCCGGGTGTGTCCTGCCCTACCCGCTCATACTCCACCTCGACTGGCCTGACCGGCACCCTCACCCACACGCCTGCGGCATCCAGCAGGCGCAACCATAGTTCGGTGCGCTGTACCAGGCGGCCCACGTCGGCGCGATAGATGCCTTCGCTGCCGGGGCGGAACGACTGTACCTCGAAGCGCACCCACAACCCGATACGCGCTGGCGGGGTGGGTAGGGTCTCACCGCGCGGCGGCAAAGGGGGCGCATCACCGGGCGCACGGGGCGAATAGACCGGCCCCAGGTCGTCGCGCCAGTAGAGCGTCTGCCCGAAGGTATCGGGATCGATGGCCAGAATGCTGCCGCGCAGGTCACCGGCCAGGCTGGTGCTGAGATTAGTATTGCGCACGCGGAAGGCGGTGCTGGCGGCCACGACCCCCTCGTGTGCCAGATAGGCATCGGCAGGGCGGGCGCGGTTGACGTTGAGCGCCGTGTCGCGCTCGCTCAGGCGCACGTCCGTGCCCACCAGGTAACGCGCCTGATCGCCGTGACTGTTGGCGAGCGTGGCGCGAAAACTGGTGGCGAACCAGCCCGTGCCCACCGCCAGCGCCAGCAAAAAGGTGATGCGCCCATAGTGCACCGGTTCGCGGCTGAGTTGCCAGCCCGCCAGCGCCTGCAGCAACCCGCGCCGGGCGGCGGCAAAGCGCGCCGCCAGCAACGCCAGCGTGGGAAAGGCGCGCAGGGCCAGGCTGCCCAGCGCCACGAAGAGCAGCGCGGGCGCGGCCAGCATCAGCGGGTCGGCCTGCTTGTCGCCCAGCGTGGTGTCGCTGAGCGGCGACCCCTGTTGCACCAGCG
>DAOTZZ010000089.1:0-21711 GCA_034433965.1 Anaerolineae bacterium | reverse complement strand
GAGCGCATAATCGCCCGGTTCATCTTCGCGCGGCAGAGGATCGGGTGTGACGAAGTGCGGCTTGACGACCAATCTGTCCGCCGGCAAGCCGCCTTCAATGAATCGCTGGCGGTAGAACTCTGTGAAAACCACATGGCAGGCTACCTGCGTTGCCCAGGTCTTGCGCCAGCGGTGAACGGTCAGCATCGCTGCAACCGCCGCCGTCTGCAGCCGCGAGTCGCGGTAACAGGCGTGCAGAATGCCAGGCCAGGGCGGAGTCTTGCCCAGGCAGTCCTGGCAGCTTCGATCGTTGCGGGTGAAGGTTGCTGCCGGGCACAGCAGGCGCGGGTTGTGCAGCGACTGCACTACCGGCACGCCCGCCTCGTGGCAGGCGGTGTACGCCGCCGGAGAGATCATGAAGTGCGTGTTGTGGAAGTGCGCTACGTCCGGCTTTTCCGCCGCGATCAGCGCGCGCAGGTCGCGCACGGCGTCGCGCGCCCAGATCATGCGCAGGGGGAGCAGGGCTTTGGCGGCGGGAGAAAAATCGCGCACCTCGGCGTTGGAGCGCGTGTAAGTGATGACGGTATGGCCGTGCTCGCGCAGCAACGCTGCTTCGCGCTCGAAGACAATGTCCTCGCCGCCAGGGTATTGGTAGGTGTTATGGACAAGCAGAAGCTTCATCGCGCCGTCCGGCGAAAGGATTGTCGCGCCCCCACCAGTAACAGCCGGTGGCCAGCTTCCAGGCGATACGCATCCCTTTGGCGAGCACCTTCTTGGCACGTAGCGAGTAGAGCGGCTCGTCGCCGATGTAGCGGCGGCGCATGAGGCGGTCTTCGGCGTTGCTCTCGGCGCGGCGAGCCTGATTCTTCTGCTGTGGATAGAAGCGCATCCGCGACCAGTAGCGGCGGACATGATACAGACAGGTCACGTCGGCGAAACGAATCCACAGGTCGGCGTCCATTGCCAGGTCGAACGCCTCGTCCAGCCCGCCCACCTGCCGGTAGAGACTCATCCGCCAGAAAGTGGACGGTTGCGGGATGAAGTTGTAGTCATATGTCCAGATGAAACGGTTGAAGGCGTGCTCGCGCTTGGGCCGGATGGGACGCCCGTCAATGTCAATCCACGAGCTATCGCCATAGACAACCTGCGCCTGCGGATGGCTGGCGAAGAACTGAGCGACTTCGCGCAGTGTCCAGGGTTCGTGTAAATCGTCGGAGCACAGCCAGCCGCCGATTTCGCCCGTCGCACGGTCGAAGCCCTTGATCAGGGCGTGCGTTTGCCCTTCGTCCGGCTCGCTGACCCAGTAGGCCAGGCGGTCGGCGTAGCGCTGGACGATCTCGATGGTGTTGTCGGTCGAGCCTCCGTCAATGAGCAGCACTTCCAGGTTGGGGTAGCCCTGGTCGAACAGGCTGCGCAGCGTCGCCTCGATGAAGCGACCCTGGTTGAAAGACGGGATGACAATGCTGATGCGAGGCCAGGGGTCCATCTCAATCGTCACTTTCGGAAGCCAGGAGAGCAATATCATCACTGGTCAAAGGAACTCTCAAGATACGCCGATAGTGGGCACGAAGCAAGCGGGCGGTCTTCTGCCAGGAGAATGCTCGCGCACGTTGCGCGCCACGCGCGATCAAGGTGCTACGCAGGTCAGCATCCTGCCACAACCTGGCAACCGCCATCGCGATCTGCTCGACGTCATAGGGGTCGAACATCAGCGCGGCATCCCCTGCTACTTCCGGGAGCGCCGTCACATTTGAGCACGCTACTGGCACGCCACAAGAAAATGCTTCCAGAATCGGCAGCCCCCACCCTTCGAATAACGAAGGGAAAATCATCCCTGTACACAGATGATACAGTCCCACAAGTTCCTGAGGAGAGACAAATCCGACAAAACATACCTGCTCGTCAAGTTGACGCTTCCGCACGTATCGGCGCAGTTCTTCGAAGAACGCGTTTTGCCCTCCGGAGAAGACGACGGGGACTCGTAACCCTTCACGGTCGCGCAGAAGTGCCAGTGCATCGAGCAGCCCTTTGTGGTTCTTGTGCGGCCATGAATACGCGGGATAGAACAAAAATCTATCCGGCAAATGGTATTTCTGACGAATGGCCTGCAGATCGCTCTCGCGCGGTGCAGGATACGCCTCGAGCACGGAACTTAACGGAACTATCGTAACTTTTTCGTTCGGGAGTTGATATTGTGTGATTAAATCGTGTTTGCACCACTTACTCAGAGCGATCACCAACTGGGCCTGATTGCTGAACGTCCGATACAGAATCTCGCGTTTGAGGCGTTCGCGGGGGGAGAAGAGGTGAGGAAGATGTAGATGTTGGAGATCATAAGGCGTGAAGATATTTGGAATGCTGGTCAGGAATGCTGTCTGAATGGTGAAATGCATGAGATCCACACCTGCCCGCTCGATCGTACCATCCGATCGCGGGACGTTGACCGAGTGTCTCCCCAACACAGGGCTGATAACCCGGTGCCAGAGTGCGCGCAGGAATGGATACTTATACATCAACTTGACTTTGAATGGGGCTGGGGGAGGGCCAGCAGGGAGAATTCGGCAGGGGCCTTGCAGATAGGGCTTTATCCATGCGTCTGTACCATCGTAAACCAGAAACAGATATTCTTCGTCGCCGTCGCTAAGTGCCGAGAATCCACCTGCCAGGCCGATGATCGCCTGTTCGACACCGCCTGTTGTGCCGCTGATCAAGCGGCCATCAATGCAAATGCGCATAGAAGGCATAGTGTGCTACCTCTGCTGCCCAGAATCTACGGAGCGTGCTATCTGCCGGGCGTGCCGCCAATACCGCCGCAACCGATTGGCCACGCGCCGGTACAGGGGCGGTCTGAGCAGTGTCACCCTGCTCAAAAGCCGATCTGCCTCGACATCGCGAATCACCGTAGGCGGGTGTTGCAGCGGGAATGTCATCGGCTGCGTGGGCATGGCAGCAACGCGATTCTTGACCAGAGTGTGCGTTGCTTCCAGCCCAAAGCCAATGTTGGAGATCAGGTTGTGGCATGGCATGGCTGACAGTCCATCGCGCGCACGGCAGGCAAACGACCATTGGTAGTCCCAGGTGTCTATCTGTCCCTCATAGACGCGAGTCCACATATTCCTGAGATGTTGCCTTTCCCGCAGGTCATCGAACTGGTTGAGCACATATTCCCGCACCTGAGGATCGGCCCACTGACTCATGGTCACGTCGAAATACTGCCAGGCCCGCCGCCATGTGGCCCAACCCCAGATGTGCATGTAGGCGGTGAAAAAGTAGCTCGCCTGGGAACGGTATGTACCGCGCAACGGGTTTGTCCCTGCGATCTGTGTGATGCGCTCATCGTCGCGGTAGCGTTCCAGCAATTCCACGCAGAAGCGAAAGAACGTTGGATCGGGCAGGCAGTCGTCTTCCAGGATGATCGCCTGTTCTTCATGGGCGAACACCCAGTCGAGGCCGGATGACACGCGGCGTTTCAGACCCAGATTGCTTTCGGCATAGTTCTTGAAGACCTCGCACGGCCAGTCCACCTCTTCGATGATCGCGCGTGTTGCGGCGCAACGGGCAGCTTCGGACTCGTCACGCGGTCCGTCGGCGATCACGTAGAGTCGGCGAGGGCGCGCGGCAGCAATGGTTGCAAAGACGCGGCGCGTCACGTCCGGGCGCTTATAGATCAGGAAAGCGACAGGGACATCAAGTCCGTTGTTCATTGGCGCGTTTGCTGCTCTATCCCAGAGAAGTATTCTCTCTGAGACGATACAGAACATCAAGCTGACTCATTTGCTCCACGCGTTCGTAACGCGGCAAAATGAGCGCTTCCACCCGTTCAGGATCGCGCACTTCGATCAGCATATAGCGGGGCTGATAGCGCTCAAAATCCAGTCCGGCCAACACCTCGGCTTCGTATCCTTCTACATCCAGCGACAGCAAATCAATGCGACTGACCTGGCACTCGTCCAGAATAGAGGTCAGAGTGCGGGCGGGCACGCGTAGCTCAAGCGGACCGTTGATCCGCTCCAGTTCGCGCCCAATGGCAATGTGTTTTCTCTCCTGGTCAGGATCGGCCCAGCTACCTTTGACGACTGACATCAAGCCGGCAAAGGCGATCTGAATGTCCGAATCAGGATAGCCAAACGGCACACAGGCGCAATTGAACACCCGTGCTTTGGGGCGGGTGCGCACCGCTCGCCGATAAAGCTCTGGAACCGGCTCGATCAGGATGCCCCGCCAGCCGAGCCAGCGTTCGAAATAGTACGTGTTGCTCTGACTCAGACCATCGTTGGCTCCCAGCTCGACGAAAAAGCCCTCCCGGTACGAAAGGTAAGGTAGAAGCTTGCGATCCAGCGCATTGAGCGCCAGCCAGGAGTAGCGGTCGCTACCCAGGCGCTCGAAGAGCATTCGCCGCAGGTGCACCAGTTGCCGTTTCAAGGCCGAAACACTATCAAACATGGCGGGTTCCCAGCGGATTAGGGTAGATCAGCGCCCGCGTCTGCATTTTGCCAAACTCGACCAACGGAGAGAACAGGAACGAACTGAGATAGGCCGAAAGTCCATAAGAAACCGTGGTTGCTATCGCCGATCCGCTCCCTCCCAGGGGTGGGATCAGCACCAGATTCAGCAGCACGTTCGACACCGCCCCCAAGATACTGGCCTGCAGAGACAACACCTGCCGGTTTTCGGACTGCATTACCGCGCTGCGCACCAGCCCCATGCTGATCCACACGCCGGCCCACATCAGGATCGCCAGCATCGGCGCGGCGTCGCTGAACTCCGCGCCGTAGAACAGCCTGATGATAAAGGGGGCCAGCACCGTTGTGGGAAGCGCCACGCCATAGGAGAGCAGCACCATCAAATTGAGCAGGCGTTGAATGCGCTGGTGATATTCTTGCGGCGACAGGTGTTTGGAGCGCACGATGGTCGGGAAAAAGGTGATGCGGATGGCCATCGGCACGAACAACCAAATCTCGGAGAGCTTGACCGCAGAGGCGTACAGCCCGACCTCGCGCGCCCCTTTTTCACCGGGGATCATCTGGCCCAGCATGGTCTGGTCTATGCGCATGTAGATCATGACCGCAAAGCCCTCGACCAGCAACGGCCAGCCGTCAGCCAGTAGCTTTCTGGCGCGGGTCAGGTGTGCACGCCAAGCGGGCAGTGTGCCGCGCGTCCGCTGGAACACGACCATCAGTCCCAGCGCGAACAGCCCGCTTTCGATCACCGTGATCCCGGCGAAGACCGGCAACGATGCCCCGGCCAGGATCGCCCCCACGCGCACCGCGCTGGCGATGACCAGGGCGGCGTTGCGCGCATAGACGACATATTTGGCGCGCACCTGGGCGTTGAACCACTGCTCGATGACGGTGAATGCCTGGAAGATCAGCCCGCAGGCTACCACCCAGACCAGCCGTTGGGCTTCTGGCTGATCTGGACGCAGCGCTATCACGGCGACTGATGCCAGGGCCGCGCCAACCACTGCCCCGCCGAGCATCAGGGTGAAGGCAGTGCCCAGGGTGGTGTTCTCGTCCTCTGGTCTCTCGACCAGGTCGCGCATGACCAGGTTGGGCAGACCCAGCAGGGCCAGCGGCGTGAACAGCGCTACAAAGGCCAGCGCAAACGATAGCGTGCCGTACTGCTCCGGCCCCAGATAGCGCACCACCCAGGCGTTGACAATGGCCACGCTGAACAGACGCAGCACGTTGTCAGCGAAGAGCCAGCCCAGGTTTTCGACGATGCGCCGCGCGCCGGGATAGCGCACCTGCATATCCTGAAACTGAGCAGTGATCCAGCGCAACTCTCTCAAACGAATGCTCCCCCGTCGGAGTGACGAGATGCCATGAGCATTCTAGCAGAGCTTGGCGGAATGCACGATGTGCCTGTCGCGCTGCCCGGTGCACTCCGGGCCTTGCTATCACAGATGCTTCTGGAAGAAGGCGATGGTACGCAGGATGGCTTCTTCGAAGTAAGGCGAATCGATGTCGTGCCCGCCGCCTGCGTACTCGTAGTATTCGAACAGTTTGCCGTGTTCGGTCAGCACCTGGACGAGATCGCGCGAGTAGCCGATATTGACGACCGGATCGTTGACGGCATGATGAATCTGCAAGGGACTCTGCAGCAACTCGATATGCTCGGTGAGCGAGACGGCTTTCCAGTAGGGTGTCTCGGTGTTGGGTTCGCCGTAGGCCTCGCGCAACTCGCGCCCGCGCCTTCGGCTGGGCGACTCTTCCGCCGCCGCGCTGCCGCCAAAGGACGGGTCGGAGATGCGGTATTTGACGAAATCATCGTAGCTATAGACCGCGCCCGCCCAGATCACACCCGCCTGGATATCCGGCTCGATCAACATCGCCCGCAGCACCAGGTTACCGGCCATGCTATGCCCCCACATGCCGATGCCCTGGGGATCGACAAAGTCGAGTGTCTGCAGGCTCTTGAGCGCGGCGATGGCGTCTATGGTGTAGGCGGGAGAAAAGTAAGTGCCGGTCGGCTCGCCCTCGGAGTTGCCGTGCCCGCGCATATCTATCTTGAAGACCACCAAGCCATGACTGGCCAATGTATGGACATAGGCGACATACCGCTCGGTGGTGCGGTAGCTGCGGGGCGGGATGAAACCGTGATTGAACACAATGGCTTTGAAGCCACCCGCTGGCACTTCGCCGAAGGGAACGGTGAGCAATCCGTAAATCTTGTTGCCCTCGGAGATATAGCTGGCGATGTATTGCGAATAGTTGGGGCCGTTGGCGAGTTGCTGTTCGAAGGTGATCTCACTGCCCTCGATCTCCAATTCAAGCAGCGCCTCGATGGTCAAATCCCTGCCCACAGGAAATTCGTCGCCCTGCGCCATCAGCGGCTCGGCGACCGGAGCCAGGCTCAGCCACAGCACGATCAGGACCGCCAGCCCTTTCCAGAAGTGTCTATACGGTCTCGCTTCCATCGTCCAGCCTCCTCAGTTCAGCCAATACGAACTCACCGCCTTGCCTCTACGTCTACGTCCCTGTCTGGGTTATACACGTTTTGGCGCTGGTCACCCACTCTGCCCGCGGATTGCGAGGGGGAGGTGTGTTTTGCCTGCAGGGGTGCTCCTTGGGGGCGGAACAGGTCTTGAGCTGCAGAGTCGCCAGGAGCGCAGAGAGAAACAGAGAGGCTCCCTCTCTGCGCCCTGGCGGTGAACTTTGCCCGTGCTACGGCAGATGCTCGATCAGGTGCTGCAGGGTGCGCACTGCCTGCCGATATTCCGCCAGCGAAAGATGCTCGTGCGGCGTGTGATCCAGGGTGCTGTCGCCCGGCCCATAGGCCACGAGGGGGCACGGCCAGACTTCCCCCACCACGTTCATGTCGCTGGTGCCGCTTTTCAGCACGAAGCCGGGTTGTTCGCCCTGCGCGCGGATGGCCGCCAGCAGGGCGCGCACCAGGGGCGTTTGCTTGGATGCGCAGTAAGCCCGTTCGGCGCTCGAAGTCTTCCAGGAAGCGGAAGGGTCGGCCAGCGCAGCCAGAGCCGCCCGCGCGTCGTCGGGAAACACGCCGGGCGGCAGGCGGAAGTTGATCTCCATCTGCAGGGTCTCGTGCAAGCCGTCGTCATGCGTGTTGATCGCGGCCAGATGCAGCGAGATTTGATCGAAGACGCGCTCTTTGCCCCGGTTGTGACCTTCTGCCCACGCCTGCAAACCCTGCCACAACTGCACTCCCAGTTCCCCGACGCTCGGCTCTGGCCGCGCCGAATGCGCCAGTGGGCGGGTCAGGCGGTAATTGACCCGTATGTGCCCCTTGTAGCCCAGGGTGATGCGGCTCGCTCCGCTCGGCTCGCCAATGATGCACCAGGTCGGTTGCATCTGTTCGCGCACATAGTATGCGCCGCGGCTATCTGCTTCTTCGTCCACCGCGCCGATGACCATCACCCGCCAGCCTGAGGGGATGGCAGCGCGGGCGGTTGCCTCGGCGAAGGCGCACAGCGACCCCTTGGCGTCCACACTGCCGCGCCCGTACAGGCAACCGTTCTCCAGCCGCACCGGAATCTCACCGGGGACGGTGTCTATATGCCCCAGCAGTAGTAGCGTATGGGGGGCGTCGGCGGCTCCCCGCGCCCCCACCGCATTGCCCGCCGCGTCCACGGTCGCCCGGAAGCCGTGCGCGCTCATCCAGTCTACCAGGGTGCGCACCGCCTGCGCTTCCTGCCCCGACGGGCTATAGATGCTCACCAATTGCGCAATCAGGTCGGCGTCGTCCACTGTTCACCCTCTGTCAGCGCTCTGGCGATGACCTCTGCCGTGCGTAGCGTATGGCCGGTGTGCGGCGTAGCACGGGTGATCTGACTCACCTGTGCCGCTTCCTCCGTGTACCCCAGGTATTCCAGCAACAGGCCCGCGCTGAGGATGGCGGCGCGTGGATCGGCGATCCCTCGTCCGGCAATGTCCGGCGCGCTGCCGTGCACCGGCTCGAACACCGCCGGTCGTCCCGCGCCCACGTTGGCGGAAGGAGCCAGCCCCAGCCCGCCCGTCAGCCCAGCGACCAGATCGCTGAGGATGTCGCCGAAGAGATTGGTCGTCACCAGCACGTCGAAGTGCGCTGGATCGCTGACCAGGCGCAGGGCCGCCGTGTCCACCAGCAGTTCTTCGACGGTCAGGCCGGGGAATTCGCGGGCTACGTCCAGCGCCACCTGGCGAAAAAGGCCACAGGTCGCCTTGAGCACGTTGGCCTTGTGCACGATGGTCAGCAAGCCGCGCCGTCGTTCCGCCTGCTGACAGGCCAGCCGCACGATGCGCTCTGAGGCGCGGGCGGTGATCACGCGCTCGGTGATGGCCGTCTGCCCGCCGTCTTCTACCCGTTCGCGTCCGCTGTACAGTCCCTCGGTGTTCTCGCGCACGATCAACAGATCGATGCCGTCCGCCTGCGCCGGACGCAGGTTGGCGAACAGGTCGAAGTGACGGCGCAGCGCCAGAATGGGGCTGCGGTAGCCCGGCACCTGCCCCAGCGGAGAACTCGTCGCGCCGAAGAGCACGGCGTCGGAGCGGGCACACTGTGCCAGCGTCGCTTCGGGCAGGGCCGTGCCGACCCGTTCGAACGTGCCGAAACCGGCCTCCGCCTCGGCAAATTCCAGGTCCAGGTCCAGCGCTTCCAGCACCAGCCGCGCAGCGGGGATGACCTCCTGACCGATGCCGTCGCCAGGGATCAGGGTGATGAGCGGCATCAGACACCTCCTTTGAAGCGGCGTTGCAACATGGGCAGTAACCCGCCCGCATCGAGGATCGCCTGCACCGACGGTGAGAGTGGCGGGATGGGGAAAACCCGCCCGTCGCCTGCGATGATCTGCCCGGCGGCGCGATCGATCCCGATCTCATCACCGGTGCGCAACAGACCATGCAGTTCGGGGCAGACGATGGGCAACAGCCCCTGGTTGATGCAGTTGCGGAAGTAGATGCGGCTGAACGAGGCGGCGATGATGGCGGCGATTCCGGCGGCCTTCAGCGCGGTGACCGCCTGCTCGCGACTGCTGCCGCACCCCCAGTTGCGACCGGCGACAATCACATCGCCAGGGCGGACTTCCCGCGCAAAGGCCGGATCGAGGTCTTCCAGGGCGTGCGCGGCCAGTTCCTCTGGCGCGGTGAGGGTGTAGGTGTACTTGCCGGGGAAGATGACGTCGGTGTTGACATCGTCGCCATAGACCCAACAGCGATGCCTGGTGATCATGACAGATACTCCCGTGGATCGGCAATGCAACCGGCCAGCGCACTGGCCGCCACCACGTAGGGGCTGGCCAGGTAGATCGGGGCGTCGGGCGTGCCCATGCGCCCGCGAAAGTTGCGGTTGCCCGTGCTGATCGTCGCTTCGTCCGGCGCGGGCACGCCCATGTGATTGCCCATGCAGGGTCCACAGCCCGGCGTGCCGATCATGGCGCCGGCGGCCAGCAACGTATCGAGCACGCCCGTCTGCACAGCGCGGCGCAACACCTGCGCGCTGGCCGGTATGACCAGCAGACGGCAACGCACCTGCCGCCCGCGCACAATCTGCGCCGCGGCCTGCAGGTCTTGGTAGCGACCGTTGGTGCAGGTGCCCAGGAACGCCTGCTGCACCGGCTGACCGAGCACCTCGTTCAGGTCAACGACGTGATCGGGGCGGTGTGGCAGGGCGATCTGCGGGGGCAAAGCGCTCACGTCAAGCTGATAGTGGGCCACATAGGATGCGTCGGGATCGGGATAGAGCGGAGTATAGGCGTGGGTGCGACGCGGCTCCAGATAGTCGAAGACGGCCTGATCGGGCGGCAGATAGACGTTTTTCGCGCCGCTCTCGGCCAGCAGGTTGGGCAGGACGGCCCGCTCGTCCAGCGAGAGCGTGCCCAGTGTCTCGCCGTCGAATTCCAACGAGCGGTACAGCGCTCCGTCCGCCCCGATCTCGCGCAGCAGCCGCAGCCCGATATCCTTGGCGGTCACGCCGGGCGCTAGCCGCCCCGTCAGGGTGATGCGGGCGGCTTCGGGCACCCGCAGCCACAGTTGACCTGTCGCCCACAGCGCGGCCACCTCTGTCCGGCCTATCCCTGCGCCGAACGCGCCCAGCCAGCCGTGATGCGTGGTGTGACTGTCTGCGCCCAGCACCGTTTCGCCGGGCAGGATCAGCCCCTCCTCGCCGAGCACTTGATGGCAGATGCCGCGCCCCGCCTCGAAGAAGTGCGCGATGCCCTGTTCCTGCACCCACTGGCGAATCTCGGCGTGATTCTGGGCGTGTCGCGTGGTCGGCGCGGGGACGGCGTGATCCAGGGTGATCACCACGCGGTCGGGGTAGGCGATGCGCGGCGCACCTGTCTCGGCGAAGATGCGCCGGATCGCCGCCGAGTTGTCGTGACTGAGGATCACGTCGGGCGTCACGTCCACGATGTCGCCCGCGCGGACGGCAGACAGCCCCGCCGCCCGCGCCAGGGCTTTTTCGGCGAAGGTATAGCCGCTCATGGTTGCGTCACCGCCGCCGCCTGCAACAGGCTATCTACTTCGTGCAAGGCCATGGGGCGCACGTCGGCCCGCCGCTTGATGTCCTGGGCCAGCGCGCGCAGAGTGGCATCGTCCAGGTGCAGCCCCAGCGTCAGCGCCCGCTGCCGTAGCGCGTTCCAGCCGGTGAGCCGGTGCCCGATCATCACCTCGCGCGAGAGGCCGAAGTCCGCCGGTTGCAGAATCTCGTAGGTCGCGGGGTCGGCGAGCACAGCCTTGGTGTGAATGCCCGCCTTGTGGATGAAGGCGCTGGAACCGGTGATGTAGTTGTTGAAGGGGATTTCCAGGCCGCACAGGTCGGCGATCAGGCGGTCGAGGCGCGGCAACACGGGCAGGTTGTACTTGGCAACGTAGGCGCGATCCAGCGTGTAGAGACGGGCAATCAGCCCGCCCAGCGGGGTGATGCCGTTGCGCTCGCCGATGCCCAGAATGGTCGTGTCTACGTGCGTGGCGCCCGCCTGCAAGGCCGCGCAGGCGTTGGCAATGGCGCAGCCGCTGTCATTGTGCCCGTGGAACTCCACATCCAGGTCGGTCAGGCGCACCAGTTGTTGTACCATGTTGTAGACCTGGCCGGGCAAAGCGATGCCTACCGTGTCGGCGACGCCCAGCCGGTTCACCACGCCCAGATCGGCCACGGCCAGATAGACGCGCAACAGGTCGGACTCGCGGCTGCGGAAGGTGTCTTCGGTGCTGAAGCGCAGGATGAGATCGGGAGCCTGCGAGCGGACGAAGGTCAGCACATCGGCGGCCAGGTCTATGATCTGCTCGATGCTCTTGCCGTGACTGTGCGTCATCAGCAGGGGGGATGTGCCGATGACGATGTCCAGACCGTGCACGCCAGTATCGAGGGCGCGCAGGGCGTCGTCGCGGTGACAGCGGATGTGCGTCAGGATGCGGGCACGCAGCCCGGCCCTGACCAGGGTGCGGATGTCCGCTTCGCTCTGCGGGGAGGCGCAAGGCGTGGTCATCTCGATCATTTCCACGCCGAACTCATCCAGCAGTCCGGCGATCTCCAGCTTTTGCGCCGTGGTGAAAGACGCTGTGCTGAACTGTTCGCCCTCGCGCAGGGTGCTGTCAATGATGCTATAGCGATCCAGTGGCATCGCTCAAAACCTCCTCAATCGTGGCAACGGCTGTCCACAAGTCATCTTCGGCGATCACCAGCGGCGGCAACAGGCGCAACACCGTCCGTCCGGCGGGCAGGGCCAGCACGCCCCGTTCCTGCAAGGCTGCCAGCACCGGCGCGACCTTACCGCGCAACTCGATCCCGATCATGAAGCCTCGCCCGCGCACCTCGCGGACGGTGGTCGGGGGCAGGTGCTCGCGCAGGTGCGCCAGCGCCGCCTCGCCCAACGTTCGCGCTCGCGCGATCAGGTCGGGCTGCTGATTCTGCAACACGTCCAGCACGGCCAAGCCCGCCGCGCAGGCGACGGGATTGCCGCCGAAGGTGCTGCCGTGCACGCCCGGCGGCAGCGGGCCGATGCCCTCGGCCAGCAGCACCGCGCCCAGCGGCAGACCGTTGGCGCTGCTCTTGGCCAGGCACAGCAGATCGGGCTGCACGCCCTCGCGCTGATGGGCGAAGAGCCAGCCCGTGCGCCCAAAGCCGGTCTGCACTTCGTCCAGGATCAGCAGCGAGCCGTTGGCGCGGCACATGGCTGCCACCTCGCGCAGATAGCCGTCCTGCGCGGGGATCACGCCGCCTTCGCCCTGCACCGGCTCGACCAGCACCGCCGCGACCGTGCCGTTGAGCGCTGCCGCCAGCGGTTCCACCGCGTTGAAGGGCACATGGACGATCTCCGGTAGCAAGGGTTCGAAGGGATCGCGGTAGGCGGGCTGCCAGGTGACGCTCAACGCGCCCAGCGTGCGCCCGTGAAAGCCGCGCATGGCGGCGATGATGCGCGGGCGTCCGGTGACCAGGCGGGCGATTTTCAGCGCGCCTTCGATGGCCTCGGCACCGCTGTTGCACAGGAACACCCGCGCCATGCCCGCCGCCGCGCACAGGGCCGCCTGGTAGTGGGCGCGGGTGGCGTTGAGGAACATCTCCGGGCAGTGGATCAGGGTGGCGGCCTGCTGTTGGATGGCGCTCACGATGGCGGGATGACCGTGCCCCAGGTTGGTGGCACCGTGCCCGCTCACACAATCAATGTATGTGCGGCCCGCTGCATCAACCAGGCGTGCGCCCTGCCCGCTGACGATCTGCACGTCGCGCTTGGTGTAGACGCCGCTGGAGAAGATGCGCTCCAGCTCCGCGATATCAACCTGCGTATCCAACATGTTCTGCCTCCGTTTCGGCCAGGATATGCGTTCCAGCGCCAGCCAGTGCCGCGTCGAGCGGAGCGGGCAAACCCGCGTCGCTCAGGATGACGCGCGGCACATGCGCCTCGCGCGCTGCCAACAGCTTCTTTTTCATACGCCCCTGCGCCAGGGGTTCGTAGCGGCTCAGATCGGCCAGCGCGAAGGTCGGCACGACCGACGTCGGATCAGCGGGATCGCGCAGCAGGCCGGGCACGTTGCTGAGGATGATCAGGGTTTGCGCGGCCAGCGCCTGCGCCACCCTCGCTGCCACCAGGTCGCCATCAACGTTGAGGCGCTCGCCCCCCGTCCCCAGTGCCACCGGCGCAATGACCGGTGTGTAACTGCTCTCCAGCAACAGCGTCAGCAGGCGACTGTCTACCCCTTCGATGGTGCCGGAGAAGTCGTCGCGCACGATGACGGGTCGTCCGTTGCGCAGGGCGCGGATGGCCGTCTTGCGGCGGGCGGTGATGATCGCTGGCCCCGCCAGCCCGGTGACACAGAGCCCGCGCACCGCCAGCCCAGCCACCAGGCGCTGATTGACCGCGCCCGCCGCCGCGCAGTAGAGTTCGATCATCTGCGCGTCGGTATAGCGGCTGACGTGCCCGTCCGGGCTGCTCAGTGTCTGCACGGTCAACCCGACCCGCCCGGCCAGGCGGTTGGCCTCGTCGCTGGCCCCGTGCACCACTACCCACTGTTCGCCTCCGGCAATACGCCGGGCGAGATTGTCCAGGACTGGATCGGGGTTGATACCAGCCCCGCCACCGATTTTCAGCACATGGATCATGGATATATCCCTCCAAAGGTCAGCGCGGTCGTCTCCTCGAAACCGCACATCAGGTTCATACATTGCACTGCCGTGCCGGCTGCGCCTTTGCCCAGGTTGTCCAGGGCGCAGAGCAACACCGCCCGTCCGGTGCGCGGATCGTATTCCCAGCCCACGTCGGCGTAGTTCGTCCCCGCCAGCAAGCGCGGTTCGGGGTGACGGTGCACGCCCGCCTGATCGTGCACGATGCGCACGAACGGTTCGCCCCGCCAGGCGGCGCGGTAGCACGCCCACAGGTCGCGTTCGGCCAGGCCAGTGGGCAGTGTCACATGAACGGCGGCGGCCACCCCGCGCACCATCTCCACGCTGGTGACGGCCAGGCGCACGTCGAAGTGCCCTACGCGGCGCAACGCCTGCCGTACTTCTGCTTCGTGCCGGTGCCCCACCAGTTTGAAGGGGCGTACCACCCCGCTGCGGACAGGGTGATGGCTGGCCGGGCCGGGCGTGTGACCGGCCTCGCTGCTGCCCACTTTGAGGTCGGCGATCAGCGGCTGTTCCGCACTCAACAGGCCGCCCTGCGCCGCCGCCCACACGGCCAGGATGGTCGCGGTGGCGTTGCAGCCCACGCCGCTGGCATAGCGCGCCCCGCGCAGGGTCTCGCGGTTGATCTCCGGCAGGCCGTAGACGAAGCGTTCCAGCCAGGCGGGGACGGCGTGCTCGCTCCCGTAGGCGGCGGCGTATGCTGCCGGATCGGCCAGCCGGAAGTCGGCGCTCAGATCGATCAGCGCGGGAGCCAGGGCCGCGTAGCGATCGATCTGCGCCTGCGCTTCGCCGTGCGGCATGGCCAGGAAGAGCACGTCGCAGGGAGTCAAGGCGTCGCGCCCCACGAAGCGCAGGTCGCTGCGCCCGCGCAGGTGCGGGTGCACCTGATGCACGGGTTTGCCCGCGTAGTGTTCGGAAGTGACCTGCGTCACGCGCACGCCGGGATGATCCAGCAGCAGCCGCAGCAACTCGCCGCCCGTGTAACCCGAACCGCCCACGATCCCGACGCTCAACGGTGTGCTCATACGCGCTCCCTCCCGCCTTCCAGGACGAATTGCGCCATGAGCAGGGGGATGTTGACGCCGGTTGTGTCTATGCTGTTGCGGAACTCCATGGTGTGATTGACTTCGCACACCAGCAGCCCGCGCTGCGGGTCTTCCAGCAGGTCAATAGCCAGCACACCGCCCCGCCCTCCGCTGACAGCGAGCGCCGCCTGACGACACAGCACGTCAATTTCCGGCGTGACGGGGCAATTGCTGGCAACGCCACCGCGCGCCGTATTGGTGATCCAGTGCGGGGACTGACGATAGATGGCGCAGATGGTCTGCGTCCCCACCACAAAGGCGCGGATGTCGCGGGAGGGCTTTTCGATGTACTCCTGGATGTAGAAGATCTGATGTGTCACGCCGCCGAGCACCTCTTTGTGTTCCAGCAGGGCTTCGGCGGCGTGTCGGTCGTTCACCCGCGCCAGCAGCCGCCCCCATGACCCGATCGGCGGCTTCAGCACGACCGGATAGCCGATCTGCTCGATGGCTTCCAGCGCGGCTTCGGGGCTGAGGGCGATGGCGGTGAGCGGTTGGGGGACGCCGGCGCGGGTCAGCGCCAGCGTGGTGCGGACTTTGTCGGCGCAGGTGCCGGCGGTGACGGAGTCGTTGATCACCAGGACGCCCGCTGCTTCCAGCAGTTGGGAGGCCACCAGGCCAGCCGTGGCGCTGATGCTGCGTTCGAGCACCACGTCTACGTCTGGCCGGGTGCGATCGGGGTAGACGACGAGCTGCCGTTCGTCGAGGCGCTGGACGGGCACGCCCAACGTCTCGAACGCGGCGAACAGCAGCTTTTCTTCCACGCGCACGCGACTGCACAGGATGCCGACGTTCATTCGCCCCAGTCTTCCATTTCCATCGGCGCGGGGGCCAGTTCGACGGGCGCGGTGCCCACCACTTCCAGTTCGGCCCCGCAGTCGGCGCACGAGACGATCTCGCCCAACATCACGTCCGGCGGCAGGGAGATCAGTCCGCCGCACTCCACACATTCGACCTGCGTTGGCTGAGACATGGTGTTCCTCCTTATGAACCTGCAACTGAGCGAATAAATCAAAACGCCCCACCGGCGATTGCCAGGTGGGGCGCTCTGAGCTGGGCGAAGCATCAAGCACACGACCGGCCAATCGCCGCTACGTGAGCACCTCCTTCTTCGCCTTCTTGATGCACAGACCGAAAACCATCGCAGCGTACCTCACAACAAAAAACCACCCTTGCGGGTGGTCGTCTGGGTTTTCAGGTTGAGGTGTCGGCCAGTTTGCCAGCACACAGCACCAAGCGAACCACCCGCCTATCCGGCGTTGGCCTTCTTCGACTTGGCGCGCTTGCTGACGAGCTGAGCGATCATGGCCTGTTTCCTTTCACCGTTTGTTAGAATACTCCCATTGGCGGCGATGGTCAAGCGCTTTTGTGATGATTGACCAAATGCGATCTGGGGGCTGTTATGAACTTTCACGGGTCATCTTCTCCTCACACCACAATCCCTCCCCAGCACGAGCAAAGAGGCGTGTTTAAAAAAACGCCCCTATAAGCCCACGGCACAACAGGAGACCAGGGGTTGAGGGCGAAAGAGTGCCTGACCTGCTCTGGCGTCACTCCCCCGGCACGACGCTGAGCTTGTAGCTGGCAGGAATGCTTGTATAGGGGGCCATCGCGCCGACCACCAGAGTCACCGAGCCACCAGCGGGCACAGTCACGGTCGCTCGCGCAGTGTTGTGACCGTCCAGCGTCAGGGGGGTGACCGTCGTCGGTGTGTTGGGAGTCTGCGTCACGGCAGCCAGAGTCCAGCGTTGCGGCAGGTGCTGCTGAACGCGCACGAATCCTGCGGATACCCAGGCTGACTCCGCCGCCTCCACGTTGTCCAGCGGGCCAAGCTCAACGATGCCCAGGTTGTCGAGGACCGCGCCGGTCAGGGTAGCTCCGCCGTCGGTGACGTATTCGAAGCGGACGAGCACGCGCCCACCGACAAAGGCGCTCAGATCAACCTGTTCGCTCACCCAACCGGCGGAACGCCCCCGGTAGCACGGGGCAAGGTCCTGCTCGCAGCGCTCCGCTGCCGGGCCGCCAACCGCTTCCCAGGTTGCGCCGCCGTCCACCGAGACCAACACCTGCAGCCGATCCCCCTCTTCGATCTCCCACCACGCCTCGAAGCTCAGTGTCGCCGTCTGCAGGCCGCTCAGGTCGAAAGCGCCTGTCAGGCGGGTGACGCTGCTGCTGTTGTCATACGACCACCATAGCCACTCGCCAGAAGGGGGCGGGGCGCTCAGCAGGGGCGCGGCGTCGCTGCCATCGAAGGTGATGCGGTACGTACCAGGGATGTCCAGCCGTAGATAGTCGGCCCCGTACTGATTGACACTGTCGCGGTAGATCAGCCCTTCCGAAGAGACGGTGAGCGACTGCGGGACGATCGTGCCGGGCAGGTCGAGCGTGCGGTAGTAGTAGCGCCCGTCGCTGGCGTAGGGGTCATCGAGCAGGTTGGCGATCACCCAGTCGGCGAAGACGCCGTCCACGTCCGGCGCGCCGGGTTGTGTCGCCAGCACCGCCTGGATTGACGCCAACCCGTCCGCCGGATGACTGGCCACGGCCCGGATCGCCTCCAGGCCGAAGCGTTCGTACAGGTAGAGCAGGAACAGGTAAGCCGCGCCATAGTTGCGGGCCATGTCGCGCTCGTCGAAAAGCCAGCCGTTGAGGTGATGGTCGGGCGCGGCCAGGAAACGGCTCACATGCTCAAGGCCAACGGTCTGCGGGTCGAAACCGTTGAGATGCTCTGCCAGTTGCGACAATCCTTCATTCAGCCAGCGGCGCTCGTCGGCATCGGCCAGCGCCTGCAACAGATGTTGCGACTCATGGGCCAGGGTCGTCAGGTACTCCGTCGAGCCAGGAGGAGCCAGATCAAGACTGAGGTAGACGATGGGGCGCTGATTACTGGTCGGGCACTGCGCCCGCGGACACAGATCGGCGGGATTGAACGCGCCCAGGACGCCCGGCCCGATGTTACTCTGATTGACGACGTGTACCCGCCCATCGGCTCCCAGGGCGTTTTCGCTCGCCGCGCCAAAGAGCCGCGCGCTGAGCGGCCAGATACGCTCATCGAACTGCCGGGCTGCTGCTTCGAGCGCGGCCAGGTCGGGACTCTGACCCCGCTCGAACCAGAAGCAGGCGTGGGCGCTGCGGTAGACCAGCACGAACTGTTGCGGCTGACGATCGCGGCTGCCCAGGGGGACAAAGTTCTCGACATCGCCCACCTGATAGTCGCGCGCCCGCGACACAGGTTGCCCGTCCGCGAGCCAGGGATTTGCCGGAGAGAGTGGCGAGACACTATCCCAGGAAGGCGTCTGCGGGCGCAGCCCTTCCTGTGCATGAACCAGGGGTAACCTGGCGCTGAGCGTCCCCAACACCAGCGCCACCGTCACCCATCTGTACCACTGCCCCACCAGAGTCTCTTTCACGTCCTGTTCACCGGCCCCATCTTCATACAAATCAATCTTACCTCAATTGTCACTTAATTCTACGGAGCGTAAGGAAATCTATACGAAAACGTAACAATTCGTAAAGATGGGGGTGGGGCGAAGAACAGGGCAGAAGGCACGATCTGAGGCGTGTCAAGCGCTTATTTCTGAGACCCGGACGTAAATCTAAGGCTGCCCCTCACCCCCTGCCCCCTCTCCCACTGCGACGCAACTGCGTCGCGGGGAGAGGGACTTAGGGTGAGGGGCTATCGGTAAGGCTTTCACAGTCCCGGTCAACCATTTACGTCCGGACCTCAGCTTATTTCGACCTCAATTTCCCACGCGGAAACTCGCCCCGGCCTGTTGATCGGCAAGAGGTAGGAGCGTATTGCGACACGCCCCTACCGCGAGGGAAACGGCCACAAGGGTGAGGGTCAAGACCGCAAGGTCTGTCGCATGTGGTACGCGCCCTCTCTGCAGCGGGAATGGCGCGCGCGGCTCGCTGCGCTATACTTCGCGGCATGAACACGCGCCGAACTCTCTCTCTCCTGCTCAGCATCCCGCTGAGCGTGATCGTGGCGTTGCTGGCCGCCTGCGGGCCGGTGACCGATGTCATCGGCGAGCGTGAAGCGCCGACCGTCACCCGGCCCCCCTTGCTGACGGCCACCCCTGGCGGTCGTCTGTCGGTGTGGCTGGTGACACCCACCGGTCAGTTCGCCGTCCCGACCACGCCCGCGCCAGGTGGAGGCGTGCCGGGCAATCCCGTCGGGCCGAACGCCACGGCCACCGCCGCCGTCGCCACTATTCAGGCGGCCACGCAAACCGCCGCCGCGCCGCCCCCTGCGCCCTACTATCAGCCCAATCAGTGTCCACAGCCTGGCGCACCCGTCCCGCCCGCGCGACCGCAGGACTTCAACAACTACAACGTGACCATCGGGCGCTTTCTATCGGCGGGAGGCGCGCCCACTGTGCTGGAAGCAACTCTGCGCGACTGGAGTGCGCTCACCGACAAGGGTGGCGTCGTGCAGGCGGATACCGATCTGACCGGTGACGGCATCCCCGAAGTGATCGTCACGCTCTACAACCCGGCCACCTACAACCCCGAAGCGCCGCTCAACGCCGGGCAGTTGCTGGTCTACGGCTGCGACGCGGGCGGCTACCGTTTGCTCTATCAGACGGTTTTCAACCCGGCCATCGCCCTGCCAGAACTGGTGCGCGTGGGCGACATGAACACCGATGTCAAGGCTGAACTGGTCTTCTTCACCGAGACCTGCAGCGGCTCAGCCTGCTTCAAGGAAGCCAAAATTCTGAGCTGGAACGCCATCGTCGGCGTGTTCGAGGAACTGAACAACGGGCAGATCGTCGCCATCAACGGGCGCGTGAGCGTGCTGGACGTGGACGGAGACGGTGTGCTGGAACTGACCGCCGCCATCAACCCTCCCGGTACCGCGGCAACCGGCCCGCAGCGCAGCGTGGTAGATACGTGGGACTGGAACGGCCAGGACTATGTGCTGGCGCTGCGCGAAGAAGTGCCCGGCGCGCGCTACCGCATTCACGCCATCTACGACGCCGACGACCTCTTGCGCCAGGGGCAATGGCGTCCGGCCATCCTGGCCTACGACGAAGCGCGCAAGAACGGCTCGCTGCTGGCCTGGAACGTCGCTGGAGAGACCGAAGCGCTGCGGGCCTACGCCGCCTTCCGCATCATGATCACCTATGCCCGGCTGGGCAACGCCCGCGCTGAGACCTGGTTCAACGTGTTGCTGGGCGAAAATCCGCCCGGCACGCCCGGCTATGGCTTCGCGCAGATGGGGCAGGCATTCATGGACAATTTCCGCGCCACCGGCGACGCGCGCGCTGCCTGCGCAGCCGCCATCGCCAGCGGAGCCAACGTGCTGGGCGTGCTCAACAGCTACGGCTACAGCAACCGCTCCTATACCCTCAACGATGTGTGCCCGTTCTGAGTCGGGTGTAGCAGCGAGCCATCAGCAGTCATCAGCGAGAACGAAGGCTGCTGTCTTCTGCTGATGGCCGACTGCCGGACTAAGAGGGAACGGACTGTCGGGGCGTGTTATCTGTCCGCTCACGAAGCGGCGATCAATCCCTGCGCCACCAACAATTCCGCATTGAGGATCGAGCAACCCGCCGCGCCGCGCACGGTGTTGTGCGCCAGGGCCAGGAATTTCCAGCCGCCGATCACCGGGCAGGGGCGCAGTCGCCCGACGACCGCCGCCATGCCGTTGCCGGCATCGCGATCGCGGCGCGGCTGCGGGCGATCCGGTGCGCTGTGATAGATCAGCGGCTGCGGCGGCGCGCTGGGCAGCGATGGCACGGGGTCAGGGCCGCGGAAGTCGCGCCAGGCCGCCAGAATCTGCTCCTCGCTCACGTCCTGCTGGAAGCGCACCGACACACTGACCAGATGCCCATCCAGCACAGGCACGCGCGTGCAGGTGGCGCTGGCGGCGTAGTCCAGAAAGGCGATGTGATCGCCCTCCAGCCTGCCGAGCATCTTGCGTGGCTCGGCTTCCAGCTTCGGCTCTTCGCCGTTGATGAAGGGAATCACGTTGTCCAGGATGTCCAGCGACGGCAGGCCCGGATAACCGCTGCCGCTGACCGCCTGCAGGCTGGTCAGGAAGGCGGCGGCGATGCCGAATTGTCGCAGCGGAGCGAAGGCCATCGCCACCGGCGCGCTGGTGCAGTTGGAGTTGGTCACCAGGCCGCCCGTCGTCCAGCCATACTTCTGGCGCTGGACGCGCACCAGCTCGGCATGTTCGGCGTTGATCTCCGGCAGCAGAATGGGCACGTGCTCGTGCATGCGGTAGGCGCTGGCGTTGGAGCAGACGACGTGCCCGGCCTCGGCCAGCCGCCATTCGACCGCCTGCGCGATCTCGGCGGGCAGCGCCGAGAAAACGATTGGCGACTGCAGGTCGGCGTCCAGGGGCAAGACTTCGCGCCCCGTCAGATCGGCGGGCGGGTTGCCTGGCAACACCCAGCGCACGGCATCACCGTAGCGCTGCCCGGCGCTGCGGTCGCTGGCGACCAGTTCCGCCACGCGAAACCAGGGATGCCCCTGCAAAAGCTGCACGAAACGCTGACCAACTGCGCCGGTCGCGCCCAGCACAGCAACGTCGAGAAGTTTGTGACTCTGGGCCATACCACTCTTCCTTTCGGGCTATGCGCTTATG
>DAOTZZ010000088.1:0-9966 GCA_034433965.1 Anaerolineae bacterium | reverse complement strand
CCTGCGAGCCAGGGTGCGCAGTTGGGGGCTATAGGTACGGGTGTGAATGGAGAACCGCGGCCCGAACAGGCTCTGGTTGGGGCCGCGCAGCGGGTTGTAACCGGCCATGCCCGCCAGGAAGATATGATCCTCGATGACCATCAGATCGCCCGCCTGGAAAGCGCGATTCAGTCCGCCAGCGGCATTGGTCAGGACAAGCGTGTCTATCCCCAGCAAGCGCATGACCCGCACCGGCAACGTGACCTGCGCCATGCTGTAGCCTTCGTAAAAGTGGATGCGCCCCTGCATGACCAGGACAGGTCGTCCTTCCAGTGTGCCTGCCACCAACTGACCTGCGTGACCCTGTACGGTTGCTGCGGGCCAGTGTGGGATTTCCTGAAAGGGAATGTTCACCGCATCCTGAATCTCTTCCACCAGCGGGCCGAGGCCCGAACCAAGCACCAGGCCCACGGTAGGCTGAAGGCTCAGGCGGGCGCGGATGCTGGCAGCGGCTTCACGGTAATGTGTTTCTGGTATCCAGTCGGTTGGTTGCATGAATGTTTCCCCATTGTTGGGAGCGGATCACAAGGCTTGCCTGGCGGGGTCATTGTAACACTGAAGCAGCCTGCTGCCTACGACTATCGAGCGTCGAAGTCACAGCAGCAGGCAGCAGTCGCCCAGGCTATAGAAGCGATAGCGCTCGCGGATTGCCTCCTGGTAGGCATGCAGGATGAGTTCGCGGCCCGCAAAGGCGCTCACTAGCATCAGCAGCGTCGAACGCGGCAGGTGAAAGTTAGTGAGCATGGCGTCTACGACACGGAAGCGGTAGCCAGGGACGATATAGAGGTCGGTATCCTCGTCAATGGCGATGACTGGTCGCCAGGGGCAGACATCGTCGCGCAGATTCTCCAGTGTGCGCCGGACGCTGCCCGGATCGTTGGCGGCGGTGCCATAGGCGACGGAGCGAATGGCGGCGGTTTCCAGGGTACGCACGGCGGTCGTGCCGATGGCCACGATCCGGTTGCCGCGCAGCCGGGCCTTGTTGATAATCTGCGCGTCTTCGGGGGTCAGGATGGCCCGTTCCGTGTGCATCACGTGGCGGGTGATGTCCTCTTCGCGCACCGGCGAAAATGTGTCCAGCCCGATATGCAGCGTGCAGTAGGCGATCTCCACGCCCTGTCGCTTGAGCGCGACCAGCGTCTCATCGGTGAAGTGCAGCCCGGCGGTGGGGGCGGCTGCCGAACCGTCGTAGCGGGCGAACACGGTCTGATAGCGGTCGGGATCAGTCAGCGGTGTGTTGATGTAAGGCGGCAGCGGCGTCTGCCCGATGGTGCGTAGATAGGGTTGGATCGGCTCGGAGAATTCGACGATGCGCTCGTTCTGTTCGCGATCCTCGATCACCGTAGCATGGATGTTGACCGAGCCATCTTCGCCCAGTTGCAGGCGCGTGCCTGGTCGAATGCGCTTGCCGCCCACGATGGCCAGCCAGCGCCTGTCATCGAGTTGGCGCAACAGCAGAATCTCTGCTGCGCCGCCGGTGGACATCTTGCGGGCGGGGATGCGAGCCGGTATGACGCGCGTCTGATTGAGCACGATCACGTCGCCCTCGCGGAGATAGGAGGGGAAATCGCGGAAGGCGCGGTGCTCGATTTCGCCTGTGGCGCGGTGCACCACCAGCATCCGCGAAGCGTCGCGCGGCTCAATCGGCGTCTGCGCGATCAGTTCTGGGGGCAAGTTGTAGTCGAAGTCGGAAAGGTGCATGGTTTTTCCTGTTCAGCGGTTGAGCAGGCGCAGGATGATGTTAAGCGCTAGCGAGAGCAAGATGCTGATCAACAACATGCTGGCCAGTGGGAAGTAGCAGGAGACGTTTGTCCCTTCGATGCGAATGTCACCGGGCAGGTGGCCCAGGTATTTGAACAGGGGCACGCGCGAGACACCCATGAGCACGATGCCCAACACGACCAGGCTCAAGCCAATGACGACGATCAAACGTCCAAGTGCGTTCAGGTCCATGGTTGTTGCCCAACAAGGCTGACTCAGAACAGCGGTTCCTGACGGGGCGGGCGCTGATCGTCTCTGTCGAGGTGGCGGTAGGCCAGGGCAGTTGCGACCCGCCCACGCGGTGTCCGCTCCAGGAAACCCAGTTGCAGCAGGTAGGGTTCGCACACGTCCATGATTGTATCGGCTTCTTCGCTGATGGATGCGGCGATGGTCTCCAGGCCCACTGGCCCGCCCCCGTATTTGTCAATGATGGTCAATAGCACACGACGGTCAATGTCGTCAAGACCTAACGGATCAATTTCCAGCAGTTCCAGCGCCTCGACAGCTACCGCGCCAGTGATGACGCCGTCCGCGCGCACCTCGGCGAAGTCGCGCACGCGCTTGAGCAGGCGCAGCGCCACGCGGGGCGTTCCCCGTGCCCGCCGGGCGATTTCGTCAATGCCATCTTCGTCAATGGTGACGCGCAGCATGTCGGCGGCCCGTCGCACGATGGCAGCCAGCGCCTCGATGTCATAGAAGTCCAGGCGGAACACCGCGCCAAAGCGGGCACGCAGCGGTGCAGTGAGCAGCGCCAGGCGTGTGGTCGCGCCGATGACGGTGAAGCGCGGCAGGTGCAGGCGCACGTTCTTCGCTGCCGGGCCTTTGCCGATGACGATGTCGAGCGCAAAGTCTTCCATCGCCGGGTAGAGTATCTCTTCGACGGCGCGGCCCAGGCGATGAATTTCGTCAATGAAGAGGATGTCGCCTTCGCGCAGATGGGTCAAGATGGCGGCCAGGTCACCGGCCCGCTCGATGGAAGGCCCCGCGGTGATGCGAATGTTCACTTCCATCTCGTTGCTGATCACATGGGCGAAGGTCGTCTTGCCCAGGCCCGGCGGGCCGTAGAACAGCACATGATCGAGCGGCTCGCGACGAGCCTTGGCGGCTTCGATCAGGATACGCAGGTTCTCCACCACACGGGCCTGACCAGTCATCTCGTCCAGGCGGGTGGGGCGGAGTGCATTCTCCAGGCGTTCGTCGCTGTGCAATTTCTTCTTGCCGCTGACGAGGCGTTCGGGTTCTGGCATGGCATCATTCCCAGGTGTGGATCGCTTGCTGAGTATACCCTCCCAACTGGTCGCGGTAAAGGCTTTGACAGGCGGCAACACGCGGATACAATCAGCGTGGTACGTTCCGGAGGAGGATTGGATGTCTGGTCACAACGTATTCGTGTCGGGGCACCCCCTGGTCAAGCATAAGCTCACGCTACTGCGTGATACGCGGACCGAGCACAAGAAATTTCGCGAGTTGATCCGCGAGTTGGCGATGCTGCTGGGCTATGAGGCCATGGCTGATCTGCAACTGATGCAACATGACGTGGTCACTCCGCTGGGCAGCGCCGCGGGCTACAAGTTGCAGGAAGAAGTGGGGCTGGTGCCCATTCTGCGGGCTGGTCTGGGCATGGTAGACGGTATTCACGAGATGATCCCCGGTGCGCAGGTGTGGCATCTGGGGTTCTATCGCGACGAGCGGACCTTGCGACCTGTTGCGTACTACAACAAGCTACCTGTTGAGCCAACCGTGCAGGTATGCCTGGTTCTCGATCCCATGTTGGCGACGGGCGGATCGGCGGTAGCGGCCATTGATGTGCTGAAAGCCTGGGGGGTGAGCCGCATCAAGTTTGTGGGCTTGATCGCTGCGCCGGAGGGGATCGAGGTAGTGACGCGCGCGCACCCTGACGTGCCGATTCATCTGGCGGCGGTTGACGATCACCTGAACGAGCATGGCTTCATTGTGCCCGGCCTGGGCGATGCCGGTGATCGGCAATTCGGCACGGCCTGAGCAGGCAGGATTGTTGCAGTCACACGGTGCTACGGTGTTTCTGGGGGGATGATGTCAGCCGACGATCTCGTGTCGTTTGCGGTCGTGCTGGGAATTTCCTTCGGTCTGTCGTTTATCCTGACGCCGCTGGCGCGCTGGTTGGGGTTGCGCTGGGGCATTGTGGACGTGCCACGTGGCAGGCACCGCCATCCATATGCTATTTCGAAATTCGGCGGGCTGGCGATGTACAGTGCATTCATGGTCGCTGCCATTGTGGCGCAATTTCTGCCCGTGTTACGCACCGATGACAAAGAGATCATCCGCCTGATGGGGTTGCTGCTCGGCGGCACATTCCTGTTCTTCTTCGGTCTGCTCGACGATCGCTACGAATTCAGCGCCTTGCCGCAGTATGTGGCACAATTGCTGGCGGCGGCCATCGCTGTCCTGTTCCTGATCATCATCGAAGGGTTCAACAATCCTCTCACTGGCCAGCGCACTCCGGAATGGCCCTACGTGGTCACTGTGACGCTGACGTTGTTGTGGCTGGGCTTCATGATGAACACCGTAAACTGGCTGGACGGGCTAGACGGGCTGGCCGCGGGTGTGGTCGGCGTGGCGGCGCTGATGATCTTCATTCACGCGGCGTTCCGGCTGGATCAGGTCAGCGTGAGTCTGCTGGCGCTGGCGCTGTTCGGCGCAACACTGGGCTTTCTGCCCTACAACTTTCCGCCTGCGCGCATCTTCATGGGCACGAACGGCGCGCTGTTCTTGGGATACTCGATCGGCGTGTTGGGCATCATCGGCGGGGCCAAGATGGCGACGGTGCTGCTGGTGATGGGGCTACCGCTGCTCGACGTCGTCTGGCAGATCGTGCGGCGGGTACGCGCTGGTCGCAGCCCAACTGAAGGCGACCGGGGGCATGTTCATTATCGTCTGCTCGACCTGGGCATCTCACCCAGGCAGATCGTGCTGGGCTACTATGCTTTCTGTACCCTGTTCGGCGCGGTGGCGCTGGTGACAGCGAGCCGCCTCTATAAACTTATCGCGCTGCTGGTGATGGGAGCCGTGATCGTGGGGGGATTCGTGCTGCTCAGCCGGCGCACCTCGGCTGAAGAGTAGACGCGCCGGGGTCAGTTAGATCTCCTCGTCGTAGAGGTCGTCCAGAACGTCGTCTGCTTCCTCAAAGTCTTCGTAGATCAGCTCGTCTTCCAGCTCTTCCTTTTCCTCAGTGGATTGGACTGGCGGCAGAGGCCGACGCGCGGGAGGACTATCTGGGGCAAGCGGGCTGGGGCGGTCGAAACCTGTACCCCGCCCGGCTGGTTGCGCTCTGTCTGTTGCCAAAGGGGTAACTGACCTGTCGGCGGGCCGCGCACCGGGCAGGGGCGCAGCCGCTGTGAATGGTCTGGCAGGGGGAGCGGTGCGGTCAGCAGTAAGCCCTGGTGTGACTGGACGGGGAGGTTGTTCTGCCGCACGCCCAGTGGGCGATGGAGCAGCAGGTATGGGGCCGCGGCCAGCCTTCTCAAAAGGTGACGCAGGCGCGGACGCGGCTTCCGGTCGGGCGGTCGTCGGCCTGGGCGCAGGTGTGGCAGGCGGCGGAGAGGGCCTGTCCTCCTGGCGGGCTGGTTGGCGACGCGGGGCGGGGCCAGCATCTCGCTCCGGATCGGGTAAGGGGAGTGGCAGATTGTAAACGGACGGCAGTGGCGCACCCGGAGGCAGTGGCTCGGCAGAGCCGGGTTGCCGCGTGCGCGAACGAGCCGCCTGGGGCCGGTATTCGAAGTGCCGTCCGGTGATGCGCCCGGCGATAGCTTCCAGGCTGGCGATCGTCAACATAGCCGGTACCTGCACCAGCAGTACCATCAGGAAGGCTGTGGCCAGCAGTTCGACGCCGTGTGCCACAGGGCCGGTGAACGTCTGCAGCAGCACTTCGCCTACGCCAATGATCACCAGAAAGACCAGGATTGCCCCGAAGACCCCCAGTACCAGAGGCCACCCTTCGCGGTCAGCGGGGGTGGGCAACATGGCGTTGCCGATGGCGAACATCAGGTACAGCCATAGATAGAAATCAGGGGTGCTGCCCAGTTCGTGCAGGGCCGGGCCAAGCAGGCGCGCATCGCGTTGGAGCAGGGCGGTGAGCACTTCTTCCAGGTTGAGTATCTGAGTGCTGATCACCCACACCAGGATCAGCCCGACACCCAGCGGGGCTGCGCCAATGATGGCACGCTCGAATGGACGGGCGCGCTGGACAGTGATGAAGTTGAGGCGCAGGGTGCCATTGTCCTGCGCCTCCGGCCACGCGATCACGCGCTTGATGCGCACATTCAGCGCTCCTGCCACCAGGTACTGCGTGAACTCGTGTACGAAGACACCCGGCAGCAACAGCACGTAGTAAAGCGCGGTAGCAGTCTTCTTGTTGTTGGTCAGCACCCAGCCCACACCGTAGAGATGGCGGTGTACCCATTTCTCCGCGTAAGTCAGCAGGATGAGCACTCCCGCCAGCATCAGCCAGGGGGTAAGCAGGTTGCTCAGAGTCATGCGCAGACAGGCCCGGCTAGTCCAGCCCTTTCGCTTCGATCGCGATGCGCACCAATTCTACAAAAGAATCTTCCTGGAGCGAAGCCCCACCAACCAGCGCGCCGTCAATGTGGGGCTGACTCATGAACTCGGCCATATTGGCTGGCTTGACGCTACCGCCATATTGAATACGCATGGCTTCGGCGTGAGCGTGCCCGTAGAGTTCGGCCAGGGTCGCGCGGATGGAGCCAATGATGGCGTTGGCCTGTTCGCCTGTAGCGCTCTTGCCGGTGCCGATAGCCCAGATGGGCTCGTAGGCGATGACGATATTGGCGAGAGATTCAGCGGGGATACCGGTGAAGGCGGCGCGAATCTGACGGTCTACGAACTCTTTGGTCTGCCCGGCTTCGTTGATCGCCAAGCTTTCGCCGACGGCAATGATAGGATGCAGGCCATGCGCCAGTGCTGCCTTGACCTTCTTGTTGACCATTTCGTCGGTCACGCCCAGGTACTCGCGTGTCTCTGAGTGGCCGATGATGACATATTTGACCAGGCCGACGAGCATGGGGGCAGAAATCTGGCTGGTGTAGGCCCCTTCTTTTTCCCAGTGTACATCCTGAGCGCCGACAGCGATGTCGGTGCCCGCCAGCGCCGCCTGGACGCCGGGAAGCGCCACGTAGGGTGGGCAGACGACGCGCTCGGCGGCTTTCAGTTCCGCCAGCCGGTCTTTGATGGCATTCACAAAAGCCACTGCCTCGGCTGGCGTCTTGTACATCTTCCAGTTACCCGCGATGATCGGTGTCCGCATGAGGAAGTTTGCCTCCTGAGATATAGAGTCTAGAAATAGCATCCGGCGGAGCAAAGTCCGCCGGATGAGAGACAGCATAAGAGTCTAGCGGTCGTTCAGGGCCACGACGCCCGGCAACGCCTTGCCTTCCAGCAACTCCAGGCTGGCCCCGCCACCCGTGGAGATATGCGACATGCGGTCGGCCAGTCCCGCCTGTGCCACCGCGGCAGCCGAATCACCGCCGCCGATGATGGTGGTAGCGTTGGATTCGGCCAGAATCTGGGCGACCTGATAGGTACCCTTGGCGAAGTTCTCCATTTCGAAGACGCCCATCGGGCCGTTCCAGACGACCGTTTGCGCATCCTTGAGCACCTGGCGGAACAGTTCCACGGTGCTGGGGCCGATGTCCAGGATGCGCCAACCGGCGGGCACGCCGTCCGCTGCCTTGATGACGCGGGTATTGGCGGCGTTGTCGAAGGCGTCGGCGATCACCACCTCATCCGGCAGGACGAGCTTCTCGCCGCCCTTGGCCATCAGCGCGCGGGCTGTATCCAGAGCTTCGTCTTCAACAAGCGAGTCGCCGGTAGCCCAGCCCTTGGCCTTGAAGAACGTGTTGGCCATGCCACCGCCGATGAGCAGCCGATCGCACTTGCCCAGCAGCGCCTCGATCACGCCGATCTTGTCCGAGACTTTGGCCCCGCCCAGGATGGCGACAAAGGGACGCTTGGGCGACTCAATGGCGTTGGCCAGATATTCGAGTTCCTTTTCCATCAGGAACCCGGCCACGGCAGGCAGGAAACGGGCAACGCCCTCGGTAGACGAGTGGGCACGGTGCGCTGAGCCGAAGGCATCGTTCACGTAAACGTCGCCCAGTTCGGCCATCTTCCTGGCGAGATCGAGATCGTTTTTCTCTTCACCGGGGTAGAAGCGCGTGTTCTCCAGCAACAGCACCCCACCCTGGGGCAGCGCTTCGGCGGCTTTCTTCGCCACGTCACCGACGCAGTCTTCAGCGAAGGCTACTTCGACACCCAGCAGTTTGGCCAGCACGGGTGCGACAGGGCGCAGCGAGTACTTGGGATCGGGGCCGCCTTTGGGGCGCCCCAGATGCGACATCAGCGCGATGTAGCGCGGCTTCTGCTCCAGAATGTACTGCAGAGTGGGGACGGCAGCACGGACGCGTGTGTCGTCGGTGACCACGCCGTCTTTGATGGGCACATTGAAGTCCACACGCACCAGTACGCGCTTGCCGGTCAGGTCAATGTCGCGGATGGTTTTCTTGTTCACGGTTACACACTCCTGTCAGGCAACAACAGGGGGCAGGGCACAGTGGCCCATGCCCCCTCAGGACTCGTGGATGGAACGGCGAGCGTCCGGTTTAGAGCTTGTCCGCCATCAGCTTGCACAGGTCGGCTGTGCGAACCGAGTAACCCCACTCGTTGTCGTACCAGGCCATGACCTTGACGGTGGTACCCTGGAACGCGCTGGTGAAGCCAGCGTCCACGATGCTGGAACGATCGTCGCCCTTGAAGTCAATGGAGACCAGCGGCTCTTCCTCGAAGCCGAGGATGCCCTTCATGGGGCCTTGCGCCGCGGCCTTGAAGGCAGCGTGCAGTTGCTCGGTGGTCACTTCCTTCTCGACTTCGGCCACAAAGTCCACCAGGGACACCGTCGAGGTGGGGACGCGCACCGCCACGCCGTCGAACTTGCCCTTGAGGTCGGGGATGACGAGCGCGACCGCGCGGGCAGCACCAGTGGTGGTGGGGATCATGCTCATGGCAGCAGCGCGGGCGCGGCGCAGGTCTTTGTGGGGCAGGTCGAGGATGCGCTGATCGTTGGTGTAGGCGTGAATGGTAGTCATCAGGCCGCGCTTGATCACGAAGTTATCGTGCACGACCTTGGCCGCCGGAGCCAGGCAGTTGGTGGTGCAGGAAGCATTGGACACGATATGGTGCTGAGCCGGGTCGTACATGGTGTCGTTCACGCCGATCACCACGGTCAGGTCAATCGCACCCTTGGCCGGAGCGGTGATGATGACTTTCTTGGCACCGGCGTCAAGGTGCGGCTGGCACTTCTCGCGGCTGGTGAATACCCCCGTGCCCTCAACCACGATGTCCACACCCAGGTCGCCCCAGGGCAGCTTGGCCGGCTCTTTTTCGTTGAAGGCCTTGATCAGCTTGCCGTTGACGACCAGGCCATTGTCGGCCACTTCCACCGTGCCGGGGAAGCGACCGTAATTCGAGTCGTACTTGAGCAGGTGGGCCATGGTGGGCAGATCACCCAAGTCGTTGAAGGCCACGACCTCCAAGTCATTGGGGTATTTCTCCAGGATGGCCTTGAGCACCTGGCGACCGATACGACCGAAGCCGTTGATACCTACGCGAACAGTCATGGTACTCTCCTTATTATGGTATGGCACAACGCGAACTGATGGGTTGCCCGCGAGGCGGGCTGACGGATTGCTCCTTACACTCCGCCAGACGACGGCGAGGCCGTCTGAGCGTTTGGTGAAGACGCCGCCTGGACGGTCGAGTCGTAGAGCGCAAGCAGCGTCTTTGCCAGCTTCTCCGGATCATGTCGCCAGGGGCGCTCACTGTCGGTCAGGTCAGCCAGATGAAGCTGATAGCGCTGTAGCGCCCTGTCTGTCGGGGACGAAGGCAACACATAGCGCGTGTTGGGGCCAGCGTTCTTGCTGGGGAAACTATTGTTGGCCAGGACGACGTCGAAAACTCCCTGCCCGATATGCTTCTCCAGCGCCAACACATGATCGGCCACTGTGTAACCGTCCGTCTCTCCCGGTTGCGTGGCGACATTGCACACATAGATTGTTAAGGCCGCGCTGGCTCGAATGGCTTCGGTGATGCCGTTGACCAGCAGGGTGGGCAGCAGAC
>DAOTZZ010000087.1:0-3189 GCA_034433965.1 Anaerolineae bacterium | reverse complement strand
GACGAACGAGTCGAGCAGAGCGGGTAATGTCAGCAGACTGAGCACCTGGTAGCCGGAGACCTCCAGGCATCTTCGCCCGCCTATCCCCAGATCGAACGCTGCCAGTACGGTATGCACTTCCAGCCCGGTGTGACCGCCCAGCGCGATCAAGCGTTCTGCCTGATCGGCGGTTGCCAGCACGTCGGTGAGCAAGAGCGTAGGGTGACCTACATCGTAGGCGCCCTCGATGGCAAAGGCGACGGGGCGATCGTGTGCTCCTTCGAGGGCGTAGGTCATGGACAGGCCGGTGTGTAGACTGAGCGCGGTGCCCAGCGGGATGGCCGTCGGAGTGCTGAGCAGCCTGTCAATGTTCAGTCCATCGAGCAGGACGGCAAGCGCAGCGGCGACCTCGCGCAGTAGGGCCGGATACGATGGCAGCCAGTGCAGGCGTACCTGCACCGGCCAGAACGATCCATCCGGTTGCGCAAAGCGCCCGAACTGAATCAGGCCCGCGTCGGCCAGCCGCAACGCCAGTGCAAAGGGCGGTTCGGCTCCGGTCATGGGTGGTGTTCGCGCACGAGTTGCCAGGCCATGCCGATGGCCCAGGTGCTGGCCCAGGCGGGCGCTTCGACCAGCGCGCCGCCGAACTTGTAGCGCCGGACGCGCTCGCGTTCGCCCAGCGCGGCAGCAATACCCGTGCCCGTGTCACTGGTGACGTAGGCAATGGCCACGTCTGCCCCTGTGGTGGCAAGGGCGTGACGGGCTGCCAGGCGGGCTATTTCGCCGAAATCGAGCGTCTCTGGCGAGGTATCCGCTGCCAGTCCCAGGCAGGGCAACAACTCGGCCAGGGTGGGAGTGAACAGACGTGCGCGCACGATGTCGCTATCTGGAAAGCGGCGGGCGAACGAGTCATCGGGCGGCCCCGCATAGCTGACGGCCAGGGTCAGGCCCTGTTCGCGCAGCAACGCCATGAAGACGTCTTCCAGGCGGTCCTGGTTGACGCCGAAGATGTACCTGCCCAGACGTTGGCGGATGATGGCCTCTGCCTGGGCGATGAGTGCATCGGCTTCGGCCTCGGTGTCGGCGCGGGCGGTGATGCGGATGTCGGTCTGTCCGGTATGAGCGGCCAGGCCGATGGTGGGGTTGCTCCAGGTCTCCAGGTCGGCGATCTGCGCGTCAATCATGCTTTCGCCGATGCCAGCAGTGCGCAGCACGCGCGCCTTGATGATGCCTTTGCCGCCTGAACGCTCGCGCAGATAGGGGATCACCGTCTGCGCCAGGATGTCTTTCATCTCGCGGGGTACGCCCGGCAGGCTAATGACAATGCCCTGTTCCGTCTCGACGATGAAGCAGGGAGCGGTACCCAGTCGGTTGGTGATGGGTGTGGCTCCGGCGGGGATATACGCCTGCACGCGGTTGTTCTCGCTCATCGGTGCGCCGAGTTGCTCGAAGCGCTCGCGAATCTGCTCGAACAGATCGGGGCGGAACTCCAGGGGGCGATTGGTGGCCAGCGCCACGCCCTCGCGGGTCATGTCGTCCACGGTTGGACCCAGGCCGCCGGTGGTGATGACCACGTCGGAGCGGGACAATGCCGTGCGAATGGCAGCGGCGATACGCTCTTTGTTGTCGCCCACAGTCGTGAGATAATAGACGTTGACGCCGATGTCGCGTAGCTGACGGGTGATGTAGGCTGAGTTGGTGTCAACAATCTCGCCGAGCAGCAATTCGGTGCCAATGGTGACAATCTCCGCGTTCATGGAACGGGCAGACTCCTCGGATGGGCACTAGAGAACAGGGAGCGCAAGAAGTATAACCGCGGAAAAGGCATTGAACAAGCGCGACAAGTCTGCTATAATCAAGCTTTGGCACGCGCCACAAGCCGTGCTTGAGGATCAGGCAGAGCATCACCGCGGCACGTTTCTGCTGGCACATCTGACGCACAACAGGAAACCTGCTGCACAGACCCGCAGGTTGGGTAGAGCGGAACAGGTCGGCGAAGTGGATTTTCACCCCAGCCTATGATGCGGGATAACATGGGGAAGCGCTGAAACAAGTGTTTCATGCGCTGTTTTTGCTTGTTGCCGGAAGGGTGTGGCCGGCACCCGCTGGCAAACCGAAGCAGCATGTGAGCGCACTCACGCCAGTCTAGGACCCGTAACCGAAGCACACAGGAGGGCACGCCTTGGAGGCGAAAGACTTTAGCGCATTGCGTATCAGTTTGGCATCTCCCGAACAGATTCGCTCCTGGTCGTACGGCGAGGTCACCAAGCCGGAAACGATCAACTACCGCCGCCTGCGTCCCGAAAAGGATGGGTTGTTCTGCGAGGCCATCTTCGGCCCCACCAAGGACTACCAGTGCTATTGCGGCAAGTACAAGAACGTCCGCTACAAGGGCATCGTCTGCGATAAGTGCGGCGTCGAAGTGACACGCTCTTCGGTGCGCCGCGAGCGGCTGGGGCATATCGAACTGGCCGCGCCGGTGGCACATGTGTGGTATACGCGCCGTGTACCGAGCTATCTGGGCATTCTGCTCGATGTCAGCCGCCGCAACCTGGATCGCGTGCTGTATTTCGCGCAGTACGTGATCACCCATGTAGACGAGGAAGCGCGGCAGAAAGCGCTCAAGCGCCTGGACGAGGAACTGGCGCTGCAGGAAGCGCAGATTCGCGCCGAGTTCGAGGGTCAACAGGCTGCAGTGCGGTCGGAGCGCGAAGAAGACCTGGTAGACCTGGAGACCATGCGCGCTACGATCAACGCGCAACTTGATGAGGAGCGTGCCCGCCTGACCGAAATGGTCATGAGCGAGGCGCAGCGTCTGCAGGAGCGCATCGAGGCGCAACTGGGCAAGCCCCTGCAGACCGACCTGGTCTTCGAGGCGGCGGATGTGCTCATCGCGGCGAAAGGGGACATCGTCACCAACAAACTGCTGCCCGCCATCCAGGAAGCGGCCAAAGAGCGGCTCAGTCAGATCGAAGAGGATATCGAGTCTCGCCGTCAGGCCGAACTCGATCGGCTGGGTGCACAGGTGGACGAGCGCACCAGCGAAGCCGCAGAGGAAATTCAGGACATTCAATCGCAGCTTGAGCGGCGGCTGGCGCGTCTGCACGCGGCCTATGCAGAAGCACGCGACGAGTTGCTGTCGCTGGAGCCGCTGCAATTCCTGGGCGAGCCGCGTTACCGCGAACTGAAGCAAAAGTACGGCCAGGTCTT
>DAOTZZ010000086.1:0-8176 GCA_034433965.1 Anaerolineae bacterium | reverse complement strand
GTCCAGCTCCAGCAACTCAATGTTGCCTTGCGCCGCCGCCTCCGCCCGTATCTGCGCCTGCATGTGCACAAAGAACGGGAATGCCATGTCCGGCATCGAACTCGCAATCACCAGCGGCTTGTCTTCCTGGGCGACGACAGTCAGCGGCGACAGGACCATCGCCAGCAACACCAACGTGTATAGCCAAACCCGGGGTTTCATGTTCTTTCCTCCTTGAAGTCAGAACTCTTGATTAGGTAAACAAATATGCACAAGACGAAAAAAGATGTCTGCAGCCAGTCTACCTCCTCTCGTGGTTTATACCCGCCGCTTGGATTTGATGAAGCGATCGAAAGCGACAGCCAGGACGATGATGGCCCCGATGATGATCTGCTGAATGTAGGTAGACACGTTCATCAGCACCAGGCCATTGGTCAGCACACCGATGAGCAACGCGCCGACCACCGTGCCAGGGATGCCGCCTTCACCGCCGAACAGACTGGTGCCGCCAATCACCACAGACGCGATCACCGTAAGTTCGTAGCCCACACCGGCTACTGCTTCGGCGGAATTCAGACGGGAAGCCAGCAGATATCCGGATAGACCGCAGAAGAAGCCCACAATGACGTAAACGCTGGTGATCAGCAGCCTGACGTTCAGGCCAGATAGCCGCGCTGCTTCTGGGTTTGCTCCCACCGCGTAGATATGCCGCCCGTAGCGCGTGTAGCGTAAGATGATATGAGCGATGAGCGCAAAGCCCAGGAAAACGAGCGCCAGGATGGGAATGTCACCAAAGACCTTGCCCTGCCCCCAATAGCGAAAATCCTTGGAAAAACCGCTGATCGGACCGCCATTGGAGAACAGCAGCGTTGCTCCACGGAAGGCGGACATGCCTCCCAACGTCACCACGAAGGGCGGCACACCCAGGCGCGTGATGGCGATGCCCTGGATCAGGCCCCCGGCAATTCCGATGCCGATGGCGGCCAACACGGCCAGCGTCACACCGTACCCCTGCTCGCCAGTGGTGCTGCGCAGCCAGGTACCCGTGCCTCCCTTGGCAACAGCTGCCGAAACAACGCCAGCGAACGCCAGCAGCGACCCAACGGACAGGTCAATCCCAGAAGTCAGGATGACGTAGGTCATGCCAATGGCAATCAGGCCGGTGATGGAAACCTGCCGCAACACGTTGAGCAGGTTCAGCTTGGTGAGGAAGCGCGGCTCCAGCGAGCCAAAGACGATCACCAGGGTGATCAGGAACAGGAGCGGCGCGAAACGGCCTACGATCTCCACAAAGTTGAGACGACGAGTGATGCGCAACAAAGTAGAAGTGGGGGTCTGCAGAGCTTGGTTCATGATCTTCCTCAGGCAACAGATGCAGGGACTTGTTCCAATGCCATCGCGTGCATGAGCTTCTCTTCAGTCGTCTCCTCGCGGCGAAATTCACCGGTCTGGCGTCCTTCGCGCAGGGTGATGATGCGGTCGCTCATGCTCAGAATCTCAGGAAGCTCGGACGAGATCATGACAATGGCGATGCCCTGGCGGGCCAGTTCGTCGAGCAATTGATGGACTTCCGCCTTGGCAGCCACGTCAATGCCGCGTGTCGGCTCATCCACGATCAGCACCTTGGGCTTCAGCGCCAACCAGCGAGCAATGACGATCTTTTGCTGATTGCCGCCGCTCAGGTTAGCAACGCGCTGCTCAGGGCCAGTCATGTGAATATTGAGCGCTTTACGGTAGCTTTCGATCAACTCGTTTTCGGCGCGCGCGCTGACAAAATCCACAAAACGCACCAGCCTGCCGAGCGCCGCCAGACTCATGTTGGTGCGCACGGCCAGACGCAGGAACAGCGCTTGCTGTTTGCGGTCTTCGGGCACCAGCCCCAGGCCGTAGCGAATGGCATCGCGCGGAGAACGGATCTTGACCGGACGTCCGTCTACCTCGATCTCGCCCGACGAGAAGCGGTCTACGCCGAAAATGGCGCGCGCTAATTCCGTACGTCCCGCGCCGACCAGCCCGGCGATGCCCAGAATCTCGCCGCGCCGCACTTCGAAGTTGATGTTGTGCAGCACGATGGCGTTGGGGTCGCGCGCATTGCCGCTGCGGCTCAGGTTGCGCACACGCAATGCCACCTCGTCAGTGGCGTAGGTAGTCGAGCGTCGAAACAGTTCGCTCATCGAGCGCCCCACCATCATGCGGATGATCTCATCCAGCGTCACTTCGTTGATGGCGCGCGTGCCCACCAGATGACCGTCGCGCAAGACAGTGATGCGATCGCAGATTTGCAGGGCTTCCTCGATGTGATGCGAAATGAAGATGATGCTCAACCCTTGCGCTTTCAACTCGCGCATGATGGACATGAGCTGCGCCACCTCGTTCTCGGTGAGGGTCGCCGTCGGCTCGTCCATCACGATCAGGCGGGATTTCATCGAAAGGGCGCGCGCCACCTCAACCATCTGCTGTTCGGCCACGCTGAGCGTGCGCACGATACGCCGCGGGTCCAGGTCTATGCCCAGCCGATCAATCACGGCGCGCGTCTGACGATAGAGTGTCGGCCAGCTCAGGAACACCCCACGCCCTGGCTCACGCCCGATGAATACGTTCTCGGCAATAGTCAGCGGGGGAATCAGATTGAACTCCTGGTAGATGGTGGCAATGCCCAGTTGTTGAGCATGCAGGGGGTTGGCGATGTGAACACGCTGTCCTTCCCATTCGATCACGCCACTGTCGGGCTGATAGGCCCCGGACAGAATCTTGATCAGCGTGGATTTGCCCGCACCATTTTCGCCCACCAGGCCGTGAATCTCGCCGGGCCGGACGTCAAAGGAGACGCCGTCCAGTGCCTTGACGCCGGGAAATGCCTTGTGGATGTCTATCATGCGTAAGAGATAATCACTCATTGTCACCTCTTCAGCGCGGGGGAGCGGCTGATTCGCGCACGATCAAAGAGGGGGCCAGCGACACATGAACCTGCCCCAGCGGTTCTCCCTGAATCAACTTCAGCAGCATCTCGATGCCGATGCGCGCCATCTCTTCCAGGGGCTGGCGAACAGTAGTCAGAGGGGGCGTAACGTGCCGGCTGAGTTCGACATCGTCCACCCCCACCAGGGAGATGTCTTGTGGCACACGCAGTCCGCGTTCAACTGCGGCGTGGATTGCCCCAATGGCCATGCGATCGTTGCTGACAAACACTGCGGTGGGGCGCACCGGTTCATCGAGAAGCTGATGCATGGCCCGGTATCCCTCATCCGAACACCACTGGCTGGGGTTGGTTGAGAGATATTCGTAGTCCAGCCCAGCCTCCCGGATGAACTGCCGGTAACCTTCTGCCCGATCTTGCGCCGAAAGTGCGCTGGCTGGCCCAGCCAGGTGTGCGATGCGCCGATGGCCCAGGTCATAGAGATATTGCATGGCCAGCCGCGCCACAGCGAAATTATCCACATTACAGAAGGGGCCGCTGAAAGTCTCACGCACCCTATCAATGGCCACCACTGGGATCGTCACGTCATTCAGCAGACTGCCATTTTGCAGGGCGTTGGCCGTCTGCACCAGCAGGATGCCATCGCCCAGACCGCTGGTCAACAGGCGTACACCTTCCGCCTCGCGCAACACGTCTTCGTGTGTGTTGAGCACCAGCACGCTGTAGCCGTGTTCGCGGGCGATATTTTCGACAGTATCTACCAGGGCAGCAAAATGAGGGCTGGTTACGTCGGGGACGACAAAGCCAATAGTCTGCGTGTAGCCGCGGCGCAGCCATTTAGCGATGGGATGCGGCACGTAGCCAAGCTCCTGGATGGCCTGCTCGACCTTCAGGCGTGTCTCTTCGGCAATGTATGGCCAACCGCGCACCACATTCGACACGGTGGTGACCGACACGCCCGCATGCCGGGCTACGTCACGCAAAGTTACTTTTTGAGCCATCGAAAGTGCCTGTACTCTTGAAAAGCCTTATCTGTGTTGCAGACGCTCGCCTTTTTGGGGCAGCGCTGGCAGTCATCGTTGCGCCAGATGGTGTAAATCGTTTCACAGAACGTTTCTCATATTATGAGTGAATTTTGCGGGCCAGTCAAGCGGTTTACACTGAGAGACAGCACATGACACGTGACGGTTTGCAAGCCCACAGCGGTAGAGTACAATAAGCGGGCGAAAAGAAGCGCACCTTCCGGAACAGTGAGCAGACTGTTTTCCGGCCTGCGAAAGGAGCATATCTCATGGCACGGTCGCGGACTGAGCTGATGGTTGACCGCCTGCGTGAGTTGCAGACCTCCACCACCGATATCGAGGCCTCGGCTGTCGTGAGCATTGACGGTCTGATCATGGCCTCCGCTTTGCCCGCCGAAGTCGAAGAGGATCGGGTCTCGGCGATGTCGGCGGCCATGCTCGCCCTCGGCGAACGGATTGCCAGCGAACTGGGGCGTGGCACGTTGGAGCAGGTCTACGTTCGGGGTAGCAGCGGCTTTGTCATTCTCATGTCGGTAGGAGAAGAAGCCGTGCTGACCGCGCTGGTCCGCGAGAATGCCAAGCTGGGGTTGGTCTTCCTGGACATGAAACGGGCTGCCAGCGACCTGGCCAAACTGATATGACCGGCGCTTCGACACAGGCTTCAGCAGCATAGCCGCCGCGGGGAGCACACGGCCAGCGCCGTAGCCTCCCCGCCGCTCTTTTTGGCACAAGGAGAAAGCGATCGCATATGCCCAAGTACATCTTCTGCACCGGCGGTGTAGTCAGTTCGGTCGGCAAAGGCGTCACCGCAGCAGCCATCGGGCGGCTGCTCAAAGCACGCGGGCTGAGAGTGGCCATCCAGAAGCTCGACCCCTATCTGAATGTAGACCCTGGCACGATGAGCCCCTACCAGCATGGCGAGGTGTTCGTCACAGCCGATGGAGCGGAGACCGACCTTGATCTGGGACACTACGAGCGCTTCACCGACGAGAACCTCGACCGCACCTGCAACGTCACCACGGGCCAGATTTACGCAGAAGTGATCAGCAAGGAACGTCGCGGTGACTTCCTGGGCGGCACCATCCAGGTTATCCCCCACATCACCAACGAGATCAAACGGCGCATCGCCCTGGTGGGCCAGGGCAACAACGCCGATGTGGTGATCGTGGAAGTCGGCGGCACGGTCGGCGACATCGAGGGACAGCCCTTCCTGGAAGCAATCCGTCAGTTGCGCACCGACGTGGGGCGCGAGAATACCCTCTATGTGCATGTGACCTTCCTGCCCTACATCGGCGCTACCGGTGAGTTGAAGACCAAGCCCACCCAACACAGCGTGCGCGAACTGCGCAGCATGGGTATTCAGCCCCAGGTGATCATCGCCCGCACCGATCACCCTGTCAGCGAAGACCTGACGGGCAAGATCGCTCTCTTCTGCGATGTCGAGCCGCGCGCAGTCATCCCCCTGGAGACCACGGACAACATCTACGCCGTCCCGCTTGTCCTGGAAGACGCCGGCCTGGGCGACTACGTGGTCAAGGCGCTGGGGCTGCCCGCGACCGCCCCCGATTTGACCGACTGGCGCGACATGGTGGCGCGGATGCGTCAGGTGCGCACGCCACTGCGGATTGCCATTGTGGGCAAGTACGTCGAACTGCACGACGCCTACATGAGCGTCAAAGAGGCCCTGCTGCACGCTGCCGTTGCCCACAACCGCAAGGTCGAAATTGTTTGGGTGCATTCTGGCGACCTGGAAAAAGGCAAACAGTGGGAATTGCTGGAAGACGTGTATGGCATCGTCGTGCCCGGCGGCTTCGGTTACCGGGGTGTGGAAGGCAAAATTCAGGCGGCGCACTTTGCCCGCACACGAGGTGTGCCGTACCTGGGACTATGCCTGGGGATGCAGGTCATGAGCATCGAGTTCGCGCGTAACGTGCTCGGCCTGGAAGACGCCAACAGCACCGAATACGACAAAACCTGCGCCCACCCGGTCATTGATCTCATGCCGGATCAGCATCACGTCGCCAACCTGGGTGGGACGATGCGCCTGGGAGCCTATCCCTGCGCCCTGAGCGCCGGCTCTAAGGCCGCCAGTGCTTACCAAACCAGCCTGGTACACGAGCGGCACCGCCATCGCTTCGAGTTCAACAACCGCTACCGCGAGATATTCGAGCGGCATGGGGCCTGGTTCAGCGGTCTCAGCCCTGATGGGCGGCTGGTCGAAATCATGGAACTGCGCGACCACCCCTTCATGCTTGGCAGTCAGTTCCATCCGGAGTTTCAGAGCCGCCCCAATCATCCTCATCCCTTGTTCATGGCGTTTGTGGGAGCAGCCATTGCCCACGAAGCGCAGAGGCGGCAGTCAGTTGAAGCGCCGGAGGCGTAACCGTGCCCGACTTGCAGGAAATCGTCCAGGCTCTGCCCAAGGTAGAACTGCATGTTCATCTGGAAGGCACAGTGCAGCCGGAGACGCTGTTCGATCTGGCTCACCGCAATGGCATGAACTTGCCTGTTCAATCGCTGAGCGAATTACGTGCCTGGTACACCTTCCGCAATTTCGATCACTTCGTGGAAATCTTCTCCACCCTGTGCGCCTGCCTGCAAACGCCCGATGATTTCGCCCGCATCGTCTATGAATATGGGCAGGCTATGGCCCGGCAGAACATTCGCTATGCCGAGGTCACCTGGTCTCCGACGCAGCATTCCCACCTGTCCTTCACGGCCATACTGGATGGCGTCAACGAAGGTCGGCGGCGCGCCGAACAGGATTTCGGTGTGCGCATGGCCTGGATACCCGATATTGTGCGCTGTTTTCCCGACACCGCCGCGCAGGTCGTCGCCTGGCTGACCAGCCCCGAAGCCCTGGCAGGCGGTGTGGTGGCGCTGGGATTGGGTGGGCCAGAAGTTGGGTTTCCGCCAGAGCTGTTCACGGAGGCTTTCGCCAGAGCGCGGTCAGCCGGTCTGCACAGCAACCCTCACGCAGGCGAAACGGTAGGGCCGGAGAGCATTTGGGGGGCCCTGCGCGCGCTCGGCGCAGAGCGCATCGGGCACGGCGTACGCGCCATCGAAGACCCGGCGCTGGTTGATCATCTGGCCACACAGCAGATACCGCTTGAAGTGAACCCCACCAGCAACATCTGTCTGGGAGTGTATCGCTCGTACACCGAACATCCGCTACGCGCCTTGGTCGAGGCGGGCCTGTGCGTGACCATCAATTCGGACGATCCGGCTCTCTTCAACACCACCCTCAGCCAGGAATATCTGCACGCCATGCAAGACTGCGGCCTGAACCTGGAGCAGTTGGTGACGGTCGCCCGCAATGCCATCCGCGCCAGCTATCTGCCGGAGAACGAAAAGGCACTGCTGCTCGCCGAATTCGACAGCGTGTGTGCTGCGCTCACCCTGAGCCATAGCGAATAGGTGGAGGGAACGATGGCGGACGATCTGGAACTGTTTTGGAACAACCTGCTGAGCCGGCAGGACGAGCTGGTGCTGCTGGCCTGGGAGACGCTGGAGCGCGACGAGCAACGCGCCATCTACGCACATCTGATACGCATGGTGACCGAAGAGGGCTGGACAGCACCGCAGCGCCGCTCTGCCGAAATCGCGTTGCAGGTGCTGCGCACGCACCGCGCCCAGGACGTTGAAGACCTGGGCTGAGAGTGACATACCCTCGCATGAAAAACAGCGGGCCAGAGAATTGCTCTGGCCCGGTAGCTCGTCTCAGCACTGCGCCTATTCCTGTTCGCGCCGAAAATCCACAAAGCGGTAACCGACACCCCGCTCGGTGAGGATATATTTGGGATTAGAAGGATCTTCTTCGATCTTCTCGCGCAGGTAGTTCACATACAGCCGCACGTAGTGCGTCTCGTCGCGGTATTCGTAACCCCACACTTTCGCCAGCAACTGCTCGTGCGGTACCGTCCACCCGGCATTTTCAATCAGATGGTACAGCAGGCGGTACTCTGTCGGGCGGAGCTTGATGTGCTTGCCCTCCACAATGACTTCGCGTCGGTTGAAGTCCACGCTCAGCCGGTCGTCAATCTTCAGGATGGCCTTATCTGGCGAGACGCTGGGCATTTCGGCCCGGCGCAACACAGCCCGCACCCGGCTGGATAACTCGCGCGAGCCGAAAGGCTTGGTGACGTAGTCGTCCGCGCCAAGTTCCAGGCCGCGAACCTTGTCCTCCTCCTCCCCCTTGGCCGTGAGCATGATCACCGGCACGCTGGAGAACTCGCGCAGCATCCGCAGCGTCTCAAAA
>DAOTZZ010000085.1:0-10201 GCA_034433965.1 Anaerolineae bacterium | reverse complement strand
CTCCGCCCTGCTGGAACGCGAAGACTGGGACGCGCTGCTGGCGCAGCGCCCCGTTGTGACCGCGCACCTGGCCCGTCGCGCTCCCCTGGTCACCCGCCTGAGTGGCGCGCGCCGCCGACTGGGGCGCGGCGTAGGGCGTCTGGCCGGGCTGTTGCGGTCGCCGGCCTTGCCAGCAGTGGCCCTGTTGGGGCCGGATGGCGCAGGCAAGTCGTCGCTGACCGAGCAGTTGCGCGCGCAGTTCGCCCTGCCGGTGACGCCGGTCTACATGGGGCTATATCAGAAAGGCGGGATGCGACACAGTCCGCTGGATCGCTTGCCAGGCGTTCGTTTTGCGCGACTGGTGCTCACCCAGTGGCGGCGCTATCTGCGGGCGCGACTGGCTCAGTCGCGCGGCAACCTGGTGCTGTTCGACCGCTATCCGTATGATGCGCTGCTCAACACAGGAGAGGTGCGTAGCCCCCTCAAACGGGCGCGGCGCTGGTTGCTGGCGCGGGCCTGCCCGCCGCCCGACCTGGTGCTCGTGCTGGACGCGCCCGCGCAGACGCTCTATGCCCGCAAGGGGGAACATTCGCCGGAAGCGCTGGAACAGCAGCGCCAGGCGTACCGCGCCCTGGCCGGGCGGTTGCCGCGCGCGCGCATCATAGATACCAGCGGCAACCCGGCGCAGTCGGTGCACCAGGCCAGCGCGGCGCTATGGGAAGCGATGCAGGCCCGTCACGGGCTGCTGGGGAGGGGTGCCTGATGGCCGTGCTCACTGCTGAACGCCCGCAAACGGCGTCGCCCGCGACGCGCGCGCCCAAGGTCGCCTATATGATGTCGCGCTTCCCCAAGCTGACGGAGACCTTCATCCTCTACGAGATACTGGCCGTGCAGGCGCAGGGGGTGACGGTGGAACTTTACCCGCTGCAGCGCGAGCAAACCTCGGTGATGCACCCGGAGGCAGCGCCGTTGGTGGCGCGGGCGCATTATCAGCCGCTGTTGTCGTGGGCGATCTTGCGCGCGCAATGGCACTATCTGCGACGCAAACCGCGCGCCTACCTGGGGGCGCTGCGCGACCTGCTGCGCGCCAACTGGGGCAGCGCGCGCTACTTCCTGGGCGCGCTGGCTTTCTTCCCCAAAGCGGTGCGTTTCGCCCAGTTGATGGAAGCGAGCGGCATCGATCACCTTCACGCACACTTCGCCAGCCATCCCGCGGCCATGGCCTTTGCCATTCACCGGCTGACGGGCATTCCCTATAGCTTCACCGCGCATGGCTCCGACCTGCACCGCGATAGGCATATGCTGTGCCAGAAGGTCGCCGAAGCTGCCTTCGTGGTGACTATCGCCCGCTTCAACCAGGAGATTTTCGCTGCTGAATGCGGCGAGAGCGCCCGCGCCAAAGTGCAGGTGATTCACTGCGGTGTGGATACAGAAGTCTTCCAGCCGCGCCAGAGAAGTTCAGATCACCCTGGCCCATTGCAGATTCTCTGCATCGGCACATTGCACGAAGTCAAGGGGCAAACATATCTGCTCGAAGCCTGTCGCCTGCTGCGCGAACGGGGTGTGGACTTCGTCTGTCGCCTGGTAGGCGACGGACCAGACGAGGCAGCCCTGCGCGCACAGGTTATGCAGGCCGGCCTGGCGGATGCGGTGCACTTCGAGGGACGCAAGACACGCCAGGAAGTGATCGCCTTGCTGGAAGCGGCGGACGTGGTCGTCGCGCCGAGCGTGCCCTCCCGCGATAACCGCCGCGAAGGGATTCCCGTGGTGTTGATGGAAGCGATGGGCGCGGGCGTGCCCGTGATTGCCAGCGATCTATCGGGCATTCCCGAACTGGTCGAGCACGAAGTGAGCGGGCTGCTGGTCCCGCCTGGCGATGCCGCCGCCATTGCCGCCGCGCTGGAGCGGCTGGCGAACGATTCGGCCCTGCGCGCGCGGTTGGGGCAGGGCGGGCGTGAAAAAGTGCTGCGCGAATTCGATCTGGCGACGAACGCTGCTCGCCTGGTGGAGCAATTCCGAATGAGTGTGAGAACATGAGCCTTTACGTGTTTTGGGGCGCGCTGGCGCTGATTGCTTATACCTACCTGGTCTTCCCCGTGTTGCTGGCCATCCGCGGGGCACTGCGGCGACGACCCGTACAGTCCGCCGACATCGAGCCGATGGTGAGCATGATCATCGCTGCCTATAACGAGGCTGGCACCATTGCCGCCAAGCTTGACAACCTGCTCTCGCTCGACTATCCCGCCGACCGCTTTGAAGTGATCATCGCTTCCGATGGCTCGGACGACGACACGGTGGCGGTGGCGTCGCGCTATGCCGATGCGCGCATCAAGGTGCTCGATCTCCCTCGCCTGGGCAAGGCCGGAGCGTTGAACGAGGCGGTGCGCGCCTCCCGCGGCGAGATTCTGGTCTTTTCCGACGCCAACAGCATGTACGCGCCAGACGCCATCCGCGCCCTGGTGCGCCCCTTCGCCGACCCGACGGTGGGCGGCGTGGCGGGCAATCAGCGCTATCTTTCCGGCAAGGACGCGGGTCAGACGGGCGCGGGCGAGCGCAGCTATTGGAGTTTCGATCGGCTGCTCAAGCGCTCTCAGAGTCGCGCTGGCAACACCATCTCGGCGACGGGCGCCATCTACGCCATCCGCCGGACGCTCTTCCAGCCCGTGCCCGAAGGGGTGACCGATGACTTCGTCACTTCGACACGGGTGATCGCGCAGGGGTACCGCCTGGTCTTCGCGCCGGACGCCGTCGCCTATGAGCCGGTGGCGCACCGCAGCGATATCGAGTTCGGGCGCAAGGTGCGCGTGATCACGCGCGGACTGCGCGGCGTGCTGGTGATGCGCGAGCTGCTCAATCCGCTGCGCTATGGCTTTTACGCCATCCAACTGTTCACGCACAAGGTGTTGCGCCGCCTGATGTTCGTTCCCCTGCTGGCGCTGCTGGCAGCTACGCCGTTTCTGTGGGACGCCGGCCTGTTCTACCGGCTGGCCCTGCTGGGGCAGCTCGCTTTCTATGGCAGTGCGTTGATGGGCTGGCTCTTGCGCGGCACGCGCCTGGGGCGGCTGAAGATTTTTGCCATCCCGTTCTATTTCTGCGTTGTCTATACGGCGGCACTGATCGCCACCTGGAACGTTTTGCGCGGGCAGCGCATCACCCGTTGGACGCCGCAGCGTCAGCAGAGCTTCCAGCCCTGACCTGTGGCGATCCGTGCCTGATACGCCTGACAACCGATCAGTGACCTCGATCACTGAAAACCGACAAACGAAAACTGAAAAACCAACCCATGATCACCTTGCAACCTGAGAGTCTCGTCGAAAAAAGCGACCGGTATAGCCGCCTGCCCCTGGCAGGATTTGCCGTGCTCGGTAGCGTGACGCTGGCCTTTTTGCTGGCGGCGGTCAATCCCTGGCTGGCCCTGGCAGGGATAGCCGTGCTGCTGGTGGCCCTGGCCATCCTGACCAACCCCGAACAGGCGGCCCTGGTGGTGTTCTTTATCCTCTACGCCAATCTCACGGTATTGGTTACGCGGCGGGGTGTCCCCACTCAGATCGCTGGCAGCTTCTTTCTGTTGCTGAGTGTGCCGCTGTTCTATCGGCTGGTCGGGCGGCGCGAGCGCTTCATCGTCACGCCGGTGATCATCCTGCTGTTCGTCTATCTGGCGGTGTTGCTGCTCTCGGCGGCAGCGTCGGATCGCCCGGAACTGACTTTCAACCGCATCAAGGACTACGCCCTGGAAGGGCTGGTGCTCTACCTGCTGGTGATCAACGTGGTGCGCGATCGCGCCATGTTGCGGCGCACGCTGTGGGTGGTGGTGCTGGCGGGCGCAGTGATGGGCGGCGTGACTTTCTACCAGGGGACGACAGGTGCCTATGACAACGACTTCGGGGGCTTTGCGCAGGTCACCCGTTCGGCGGTGAGCCTGAGCCAGGAAGATTTCCTGGGCAATCAGACGCAGGTTCAGCGGCTGGCCGGGCCAATCGGCGAAAAGAACCGCTTCGCTCAGATTCTGGTGGTGTTGGTGCCGATCGTGGTCGCGCTGGGTCTGTCGGAGCGGCGCAGACTGGCGCGGCTGGCCGCGTGGGTGGCTCTGCTACTCATCCTGGGCGGTATGCTTTTCACCTTCTCACGGGGGGCCGGTGTGGCGCTGGGGGTGATGGTGCTGGTGATCATGCCGCCACCCATGATTCGACCCCGCACGGCGGCAGCAGTCGGCACGGCGGTGGTGGTGCTGGCACTCACGTTTGCCCCTGGTTACGTCTATCGCCTGTCCACGCTGGGCAATATTACGTCGCTGTTCGGCGGCGATCCGTCGCGGGCCGATAGCTCGGTGCAGGGGCGCGCCACCGAGAACCTGGCCACGTTGCGCATCTTTCTGGATCATCCTGTGCTGGGGGTGGGGCCGGGCCAGACGCCCCGTTTCATCCGCGACTACGGGCGAAGTGTCGGCTTCAAGCTGCTCGACCCCAACCGCCGCGCGCATAACCTGTACCTGGAAGAACTGGCCGACACCGGTATCGTGGGCTTCAGCGTCTTCCTGGCCATCATGGGGGTCACACTGGCGGGACTCTATCGTGTGCGACATCGTTCGCAGCGGGATGATCGCATTGCCTATCTGCTGGCCTCTGGCCTGATTCTCAGCGTCCTGACCTATCTGGTGACGGCTATCTTCCTGCATCTATCCTATGAGCGCTATTTCTGGTTCTTGCTGGCGCTGGCGGGCGCTGCCGCCCGTCTGTTGATGCCACCGGATACTCCCGAACCACAGCCTTCTTTGCCCGCTGTGAGGACGCCGGCCCCATGACCACCACGCCCGACTTCACCGACGCCACACCCGCCCCACCCCCGTTGTCGCAGCCCGTGTCCGCTCCGCCGACGGTGGCCAAAGCGGCCCGTCGGCAGATTCGCGGCTCCAGCCTGTTGCTGGTCGGGCGACTGATCGCCATGGTGGTCAGTTTTGTAGTCCAGGTGCTCACCGTGCGCTACCTGACCAAAGCGGACTACGGTGCGTTCGCCTATGCGCTGTCGTTGGTGACCCTGGGCGAGACGATCGTCACGCTGGGACTGGATCGCGCCGTCACCCGTTTCGTGCCCATCTATCATGAGCGGGAAGACTACCCGCGCATGTTCGGCACGATGCTGATGGTGCTGGGCACGATCCTGGGGCTGGGCATGATCCTGGTGGTGGGCATGGTTGCTCTGCAGGGAGCCGTCGCGGAGCACCTGATCAGCGACCGGCGCGCTGTGGAGCTGCTGGTCATCCTGATCGCCTTGTCGCCGGTGCAGGCGCTCGACAATGTGCTCAACAGCCTGTTTGCCGTCTTCTCGAAGCCCAGCGCCATCTTCTTCCGCAAGTATGTGCTGGGGCCAAGCCTGAAGATTCTCATTGTGGCACTGCTCATCCTGGGCGATAGCGGCGTGATCTTCCTGGCCTGGGGCTACCTGGGCGCGGGCATCCTGGGCGTGACGATCTTCTCGGTGGTCTTGTGGCGCGTGTTGCGCGAGCAGGGTGTGCTGACCCGCTTCAGCCTCAGTACGGTGCACATTCCCGCCCGCGAAGTGCTGATGTTCACCATGCCGCTGCTGACTACAGACCTGGTCTACACGGTGATGAACACCATGGACGCGGTGTTGCTGGAGCGCAGCGGCGGTTCGGTGGACGTGGCCGCGTTCCGCGCCGTACAGCCCACTGCCCGGCTCAATCAGATCGTGCTGCAGAGCTTCGCGTTGCTCTTCACACCTGCCGCGGCGCGCCTGTTCGCCCGCGACGACCGCGAAGGGATCAACACGCTGTACTGGCAGAATGCGGCCTGGATGGCGATCTTCTCCTTCCCCATCTTCGCGCTCACGTTCTCGCTGGCCGGGCCGATCACGGTGTTGCTTTACGGGACGCGCTATGAAGATTCGGCGCTGATCATGGCCATGCTGTCCCTCGGCTACTACTTCAACGCTGCGACCGGCCAGAATGGTCTGACGCTGAAGGTGCTCGGCAAATTGCGCTACATCGTCACCGTGGACGTGCTGATCGCCTTCGTCAACCTGGGCGTCAACCTGGCGCTCATCCCGCGCTATGGCGCGATGGGCGCGGCGGTGGGCACCATGAGCACCATGATCCTCTACAACCTGCTCAAGCAGATCGGGTTGGTGTTCGGCACGGGGATTCGTGTGATGGATCCGCGCTACCTGCGCATGTACGCGACGATCATCCTGGGTGCAGGCGGCCTGTTGTTGCTGGAGGCGCTGGTGAATCCACCCGTCCTGGCAGGCATCTTTGTGGCGGCGCTGGTCTCGCTGCTGGTGCTGCGGCTGAACCATCGCCTGCTCAATTTGGAGACGATGTTCCCCGAACTGCTGCGCATCCCCCTGGTGCGCCGCCTGCTGGGAGGTTGAGATGCTCGAACACACCCTCCGCAGCGACTTTGTCCCCGGCTCCAATCTGCGCGGGGAAGTGAGCGGGGCCAACTGGCTTTTCGCGCTGCCCGACCTGCGACCGGGCACCCTCTTTTGCCTGGGGACTCCCTCGCTTACCGCTGCGCAGGCTCTGGCCAGACGGGCCGAGCACCTGATCGTGTGCGTGCCCGCAGGCGTCGCGGGCGCAGGGTTGCCCGCGACGAACACTCTGATGTGCGATCCGCAGGGCGGGTTGCCGCTGGCAACTGGCAGCGCCGATCTGGTGATGATTGCCGGGTGGGAGGTGGCGCGCCGCGTGACCCGTTCTGCGGCGTGGCAGGCGGAACTGCGCCGCGTGCTTTCTCCCAGGGGACTGGTCTATCTGGAGGCGTGGGGTGTGCCTGCGCCCCTGGTCGGTCTGCACGAAGCGGGCCGACTGTGGCTGACGCCGCTGGGGGGCGAAGTGCATACCGCTGTCCCGCTGGAAGACCAGCTCACCCGTCAATTCTTCGTACAGAGGCGGCTGTTCACTCCCGTGCTCACCGGGCAGCGCATCAAGCAGGCGATTGGCCGCGGGGGACATACGGGCGGTAGCACGAGCGCCGGTGAGGGAACCGAGGGCGCTCGTGCCAGCCGCGGGATGAAGCAGCGCCTGAGTCGCCTGGTCGGGCGGGTCGAGCGGACGCTCAGCGGCCTGGAAGGACACTGGCACAGGCACGCGGCAAGCCGCGGACGGGTTGGCGTCCTGTTCAGCGCCGCCGAAGGGGTCTGCCTGACCGATCCGCCGGCTTACTTGCGGAACCTGGCAGCGGGGGCTGGCCTGTCGTTGGACGGCTATCGCTGGGGGCTGTGGGCAGGCGGGCAATACAGTTCGCGCAAGGTGCTCTTCTATTTGTTCGAGGGCGCGCAGACCGCGCCGCGCTACCTGGTCAAGCTGGTGCGCGACCCCGCTTTCAACCCGCGCCTGGAGAACGAAGACCGGGCGCTGCGGCAATTGCAGACCTGGGGGTTCGGCGAGCGACACCTGTTGCCACGGGTTGCCTTTTCCGGCTGCGCCGATGACCTGTTCGTGGTGGGAGAAACAGTTGTCGAGGGAGCGCCCTTCCTCAGCAGGACGGCGCTCACCTCCGCCTGCCCAGTCGCTCAGGCCGCCGTGACCTGGCTGACCGACCTGGGCGCGCAGACAGTCACCTGGCAGCCGGCTCAGGCAGTCGCCGAAGCGTTGCAGCGGCTATTCGAGCGCTTCCAGGCCCTCTACAACCTGCCCGACGCCGAACGCGATTTCCTGGCCGGGCAGATCGCGCAGTTGGGCGAAGCGGCGGGGGAGTTCCCCCTGGTCTTCCAGCACGGCGACCCTGGCCCCTGGAACATGCTGGTCGCGCCAGACGGGCGCGTCGCCCTGCTGGACTGGGAATCTGCCGAGCTGCAGGGCATGCCGCTATGGGATTTGCTCTACTTCCTGCGCTCCTATGCGCTCAACGTGTCGCGGGGCGCGGGAATTTCCGCCCGACTGGAAGGGGTCGCGCGGCACCTGTTGGACGAATCTCCGCTCAGCGCCTGGATCGTCGGTGCTGTCCGCGACTATTGCGCGCAGATAGGGCTTGGCAGTCAGTATGTCGAACCTTTATATTATACTTGTTGGATACATCGCGCCCTCAAGCAGGCCACGCTGTTGCCGCCCGACCACCTGGGGCAGGGAGTCTACGTGCGGCTGCTGCGACATTCCATTGACAGGCACGATGCGCCAACCCTGCGCGCGTTGTTCGCAGCGGGCGCATGACCGACTCGCTCATTCCTGTTCCTGAGAGAATAGCCCTTTGAGAGAACTATGCACCACCTGACTGTTGCTCTATTCGCGACGCTTGTCGTCCTGCTGGTGTGGGGATCGGCTGATCCGCTGGCTGCCCAGCAACTGATGCCCGGCACGCCGGGCACCTCGCGCGGTTACCTGACCACGCCGCAGGAATTGCGGGCAATCGCCGAGAAAGCCGCGCTTGGCCTGGAACCCTATCGCAGCTCCGTTGCGATGGTGCTGGAATGGGCAAACCGCAAATGGGACTATAAGCTCGACGAGCACGAGGCGTGCAAAAGCTCCAACAATCCGGCCTGGATTCACAACGAGCGCGGAGTTGGGCGACTCTACGCCAGGGCGCTCGCCTATCATCTCACAGGGGATCCGCGCTACGCCGAGGAAGTGAAGACCATCCTGGAGCGGATCATGAGCACGGTGCAGACAATCTCGCTCACGCAGCAGCAGTGCCGGCTCAACTTCGGCTGGGGCACGCCCGAACTGGTCGCCTCCGCCGACCTGATCGAGGACTACTGGATTGGGCTGACCTGCACCGGCCCGCTCAGCACGCGCTACGGCGTCGCCGAGATGGGCACCGGCCCGTGCAAGAGGCTGTTCCAGAACTGGCTGGCCAAGAATCCCTATTATGTGGTGTCCTATACGGCGGAAGATAGCCAGAGCAACTGGGGTGCGGCGGCCACCACGACGATTGCTTATATCGCCGACTACCTGTGGGATCGCCCGGAAGTACGGCTGGAGCACCGCATGCCCGAACAGATCAATGGTGGCAAGGCGGTGGAATACACCCCCGCCGAAGCCTATGCGCATGCCAACCAACTGGCCCTCGACCGCATGAACGGCTATCGCGTGGACTATCATTCCAGTCGCGGCTGCGATTTCCTGAGCGGCGATCAACAGTTGCCGGATTTCCCGCCGGTCAAGTCGCAGATCACCGAAAACGGGATCATTCCCGAAGATGCCCGCCGCGAAGAAGCCTGCAACATTCCCCGCTACAACGGCGAATATCAGAATTACCCGCAAGTGCACCTGGGCAACCTGATTCAGCAGTGCGAACTGATGTGGCGGCGCGGTGATCGCTCGTGCTACGACAACATTGACATGAGCGACCTGCCCAACTACACCTTTGTGGATGGTAAGGGGCAAACCCACACCACGCACCTGTACCCCGGACGTGGGTCGGTCGAGCGGGCCATCGACGCGATCATCGTGGATAGCCGCACCGAATGGAAGCACGATTCGGCGCTGGAGGTGGCCTACCGTTATTACGTGCAGTTCTCGCGCTTCGGGAATGTCTCGCAGTGGGTCAGCCAACTCAACCGGCCCGGCAACTGTAGCCAGGACATCTGTTTCGGCACGCTGACGCACGGCTTCGCCCCTGGCGAGACGCCCGGCCTGCCGCCAATGGTCGCTCCGCCGGGCTAAAGCCGAATATATTCGCGCCTTAGAACAGTGGCCTTGAACTGCAGACACGCCAAGAGCGCAGAGGACAAAGACGGAACGAAGCCTCTGCGCTGTCCTCTGGGACCTCTGCACCCTCTGTGGTGAAAACTTCCCCGCCAGCGCAGCGCCTCACGCCCTGGCGAGCAGGTCGGCCTCGCGGAATTGCATCTCATAGAGTCGCGCGTATAGCCCGCCGCGGGCCATGAGTTCGCCGTGCGTGCCCAGTTCGACGATCTGCCCGGCTTCCAGCACGGCGATGCGATGCGCGATGCGGATGGTGCTCAGCCGGTGCGCGATGATCACCGTGGTGCGGCCCTGCATCAGCCGTTCGAGCGCATCCTGCACCAGGTGCTCGCTCTCGTTATCCAGGCTGGAAGTGGCTTCGTCGAGCAACAGGATGCGCGGGTCTTTGAGGATGGCGCGGGCAATCGCCACGCGCTGACGCTGCCCGCCGCTGAGCCGCACGCCGCGCTCGCCGACCAGCGTATCGTAGCCATCGGGCAGCGCGGTGATGAAGTCGTGCGCGTTGGCGGCCCGCGCGGCGGTGATCATCTCGTCCTCGCTGGCGTCGAGCCGCCCGTAGAG
>DAOTZZ010000084.1:0-7233 GCA_034433965.1 Anaerolineae bacterium | reverse complement strand
GGCGACGCCGCGCATTCTGATCCTGGACGAACCGTCTGCAGTTCTGTCGCAGGAAGAAGTGGCGCGCCTTTTCAATCTGGTCGCCAGACTCAAACAGCAGTCTACCCTGGTGCTGTATATCTCGCACCGGTTGGAGGAGGTGTTCGAAGTCGCTGACCGGATCACCGTGCTCAAAGACGGCGAACTGGTGGGGACGGTGCGCAGTGCAGAGAGCAATCAAACACAGTTGATCCGGATGATGGTGGGGCGTACGCTGGAAGAAATCTATCCTCAGCGGCGATCGCAGGCCGGGGAGGAGGTGCTGCGCGTCCATCAGCTCAGCCGCGACGGCGTCTTTGAGAACGTCAGCTTTTCGCTGAAGCGTGGGGAAGTCCTGGGCATGTTCGGGCTGGTGGGCAGTGGCCGCACGCAGGTAGCGCGTTGCCTGTTTGGTGCGGATCAGCCGACTTCCGGGCAAATTTTCCTGCATGGGCAGTTCTTCCACCCCAAGACTCCGCGCGACGCGGTGGAGGCGGGGATCGCCTTCCTGACCGAAGATCGTAAGCGCAATGGTCTGGTCATGACATGCTCAATTCGTGACAACATCAGCCTGGCCTCGCTGTCGCGCATGTCGCGCTGGGGGGTGCTCAACCGCCAGCAACAAGATCAGCAGGTCCTGGCCAAAGTGCGCGAGCTGGACATCCGGCCTCCGCAGCTTCAACGCCTGGTGCGTCAACTGAGCGGGGGCAATCAGCAAAAAGTTGTCCTGGCCAAATGGCTGCTGGTGCGCGCCGATGTGCTCATCCTGGATGAGCCGACGCGCGGGGTAGATGTGGCAACCAAGGTGGAAATCTATCAGATCATCCGCGATCTGGCAGAGAGAGGGGTGGCAATCTTGTTGATCTCATCGGAGATGCCCGAAATCCTGGGTATGAGCGATCGCGTGCTGGTCATGCGAGAAGGGCATCTGGTGGGCGAATTTACACGGGAACAGGCAACAGAAGAGGGCCTGTTGGCCCTTGCCGCAGTAGGGAGCCAGGTGGCATGAGGAATATTACACAAACATCTCCCTCGCGCGTTGCGACGCTCAAAGAACGTCTGCGGGCCGGTTGGTCTTCTGGCAGGGGGCGCTTCCTGTATGAAACCCTGCGCCACCATTGGGCGGACTACGGTGTCATCGTGGCGTTCGTCGTTCTGGTCATCATCACGGCCTCTACGTCCGATGTGTTCTTCACTGAGCGCAACATCAGCAACCTGCTGCGGCAGATCGTGCCCAATGGCCTGATCAGCCTGGGCATGCTGGTGGTGATCCTGACTGGCGGGATTGATCTGTCGGTCGGTTCTATCGTGGCGCTCGCCGGTATCCTTTCTGCAGGGCTGCAGGATGAAATGCCTCTGGCTCTGGCCATCCTGATCGCGCTGGCTGCGGGTGTTGTGGCAGGCGCTATCAACGGCATCCTGATCGCCCGTTTCAAGCTGGCACCTTTCATCGTCACCCTGGCGACCCTGGGCGCAATCCGCGGCCTGGTCTACGTCTACTCCGACACCCCCCAAAGCCCCACCAACCCCGCCTTCCGGCGCATTCTGGGCGGGTCGATCGGGGGCATTGCCGGATCGCTGGCCGTTGCTACCGTGATCATGGTGATCTGCTATCCGATCGTCTGGTTCTTCCTGAACCGGACTTCAGCCGGACGGGCGATCTTCGCCATCGGCGGCAACGAGGAAGCCGTCCGGCTGGCGGGTATCAACGTGGAACGGCATATCCTGGCCGCCTATGTCATCTCAGGGTTGTGCTCCGCCATGGCAGGTGTGCTGCTGGCGGCCCGTCTGGGCATCGCGCAGCCGAGCCTGGGGAGCGGTTACGAACTGGACGCAATTGCCGCCGCCGTGATCGGGGGTGCTATTCTGGGGGGAGGCGGCGGGAGCGTGCCGGGTACTTTCGGCGGCGTGCTGGTCTTGGGGCTGATCAACAATCTGCTGAACCTGTACAACGTGCAGTCGTACTACCAGCAAATTCTTAAGGGGGTCATCATCGTCTTTGCCGTTCTGGCTCGTCGCAAACAACAATAGCCGGATGCGACCTGTGCACACGATGCAGAAAGGAGAGAGCACGGAGACGGAACACCTCACCACCACATTTCGAGTATTGTCCCAAAAGGCTCATTGAACGAAGGAGATTGTGCCATGAAAGCGAGAATTCTTTCGAGTGCGGTTCTGATTGCGGTGATCCTGGTAGCGCTGTGCGCACCCGTTGCGACACCCTCTCGTGCTGTCGCCCAGGAAAAGACTATTCGCATCGGCATGGTGAACTTCACCCTGTGCTGCGCGTACTTCATCGGCATGTCCGACGCGGTCAAGGAAGAGGCGGCTTACTACTCGAACATCGAGCTGATCGTGACGGACGCCAACGGTGATGCCGCCAAACTGACCGCCGACGTCGAGGACGTGCTGGCGCAACAGGTGGACGGGATCATCATCAGCGGTGGCCCGCTGGAAGCCGCGCCCGCTGCCCTGGATGCCATCAAGGCGGCAGGGGTGCCGGTCGTGCTGGTTGACCGCAAGCTCAAGGGCGGCGACTACACGAGCTGGATCGGGCCGGACAACTACATGATCGGCGTGCAGGACGGGCAGTACATCGTGGATCGTTTGGGCGGCAAGGGACGTCTGGTCGTGCTACGGGGTGGCCCGGCTGATAACTCCATCGGCCTTGACCGCACCAACGGCATGCTCTCGGTGGTGGAGCCAAGCGACATCGAAGTCGTCATGGCCCCCGATTTCGGTGGCTGGAGCGAAGATGGTGGCTTCACGCTGATGGCCGACATGCTCGCCAAGTACGATCAGATCGACGCCGTGTTCTGCGAGAACGACTCCATGTGCCTGGGCGCTCAGAAAGCCATCCAGGACGCTGGCCGCAGCGACGAGATGTTCCTGGTGGGGGTAGACGGTCAGAAGGAAGCCTTGCTGCAGATTCTGAACGGCACCAACTATGCCGCCACCGGCCTGAACAACTCGGATCAGATCGGGCGTGCCGCGTTCCATCGTCTGATGGCGATCCTGGCCGGAGCCGTTCCTCCTAAGGATACGGTGTTGCCCTCGCCGCTGATCACCATTGACAACGTCGCCCGCTTCTACAACCCCGACAGCGTTTTCTAGCGTTTTGAGGTCAAACCCTAACTGCACCGGATGTCACGCCTGACCGACGTGACATCCGTTTTTTTTCCTTCCCCGCCTGACTTGGGTCGCTTCATGGCCTGGTGGCCTGCCAGTCGGTCGTAATGCCCTTACGGGCATGAGAATATTTCTAATGTAATATAAATATTATCTTTCTATTAAGATCACTGGAGGTAGAATTTATTTCAACGTGATAATAAACCATTCCGAGTTGCAATTTTCTGGAATTTGTGAATTCGTTCCTATGTTAAAGGCGAAATGTGAAAAACCAGATATTTCTGGATCTTTTGCGAAGCCCCTCTTTGTTGATGATATTGCTTTAATAGATTTCTATAAGAAGGGTCTCGCAAGCCCCTAGAGGCTGTATCGTGTCTTCGGGCGGGCGCAACTGACAATCGCCCGGCAGAACAACGGGGCAGCGACGCAGGCTGCCCCGTTTTCTTTCGTCCTGACTACCTGAAGAAGTGGGGAGACATCAATTGGCTGGCTTGCCGCCCCAGCGCTCCGGGAAGCCCGGCAACTCTTCGCATCCGCACAGCGCATAGTGCTGCGGGGGCATGTTGGGCTGCACGTATTCAGCGAGATTCTCGTTGGTGATGGTCGGCTGCGGCAGCACCCACTTCTTGGGAACCGATTCGCCGGACAGAATCTTGATGGCTGCCAGGATGGCCGTGCGCCACTGGAAGGTGGGATAGGTGGGGGCGATGGCGGTCAGCCCTTCTTCCTGCCACTTCACCAGGAAGTCTTGCTGATCTTCGCCGGTGATGATCGGGATCTCCACACCCATATCTTCGAAGGCTTCGATCACGGCCAGCGAGGTAGCGCCAGCGTCCATCCAGACGGCGTCAATCTCGCCGTAGCGCTCCAGATAGTCCTCAACGATCGAACGGGCGGTCGCGCGGTCGTCACCGGTGAACTCAACGCCGATTACATTCACGCCCGCTTCCATGAAGATCTGCTCAGCAGCGGCCCAACGGGTCTCCAGCACGTCCACCCCTGGCGAGATGCGCAGAGCCAGCACCTTGCCGCCTTCGGGCAGGTTGTCCACGATGAAGCGCGCAGCCGCCGCGCCAAAAGCGTATCCGCCGATCGGGCTGATGAAGGTCACCGGGCAGTCCGTGTTGACGCCGCGGTCGAAGACGATCGTGGGGATGGTCTTGCATGCCTGCTCCACGGCTGGTGTCAGCGCGGCGGTGGTCATGGGCGATACGATCAGCAGATCGCATTCGCCGGTGGCCAGCAGATCCGCAATATCGCCGATCTGCTTCTCATCGCTACCTTCGGCATCCGTCACGACGAAATTCGCGATCTCCGGGTGCAGTTCGACCTCCGCCTGCATGGTGGTGAAGCCTACCACGCGCCACGGATTGAAGTTGCCCGCGTTCGAGAAGCAGATGGTCCAGGGGGCTTCTTTCTTGTACTGGGTCGTATCCACCCATTCCGGATCGATGGCCTGCAGCCACGGCTGATCGGCTGGCCCTTCCGGCTCCATGTCAAGCAGGGCGAGCTGACGGGCAAATTCTTCGGGATCGAAAAATTCTGAGGACGACTTGGGCTGTCCACCCTCCTGAGCCAGGACAGTGGGCGGAACCGCCAAAGCCAGCAGGATCATGCTGAGTACCAGGTACTTCAGTTTTTTGGTCATAGCTTATGCTTTTCCTCCGACACACATTCTAGCAAGACTGAAGACAAAAGATGTGCTAAAGGGACCGACGTGACTCCTATCTGGACGATACTCACCTCCTCTGCTCATCAAGACTCACTCTGGCTCCGGAAAGCGGCATAAGCCGCTGCGCCGATGATGATCAGGCCCTGCACTGCCGCGCGATAGGGGCTGGGCAACCCCAGCAGGTTCAGCAGGGTGAACAGGGCGCGCAGGCTCAGCGCCCCGGCAATGGCCGTGGGCATGGAGCCTTTGCCCCCCATGAGCATTGCCCCTCCCAGCACGACGGCAGCGATGGCTTCCAGTTCATAGCCATCCCCGACGTTCATGGAAACGCCCGCAAACCCGCCGAGCAGGATGCCAGCGGTGACAGCGGAGATGGACGACAGGACGAACACAGCGATTCTGATGCGCGCAATGGCGATGCCCGACAAGGCTGCTGCCCGCGGATTGTCGCCCACGGCCAGGGCTTTCTTGCCGAAGTTGGTGCCGTGCAGCAGGTACGTGGCTGCGATGGAGTACAGCACCAGGATAATCACGGCGTAGGGTAGCTTGCCCAGATAGGGCACTCCTTCCAGGTTCTGGCGACCAAAGACGCGGAAGTTATCGGGCAGATAGCCCGCCGGCGCTCCGCCAGACCAGAGCAGGGCCGCGCCTTTGAGCGCGATCAGCATCCCCAGGGTGGTGATGAACGAAGACACACGCAGGTAGCTGACCACCAGCCCGTTGAATATCCCTACGCCCAGGCCGATCAGATACAACGTTACGATGGCCAGGGGAGTTCTGTCTGCATTGCCATCCGTTAGCAAGGCTCCGCCCAGCACCGTGAGCGTGATCAGCGATCCGACCGACAGATCGAAGCCGCCCGTGACGATGACGAACAACTGCCCCGCGGCCAGGATCAGCAAGGGGGTCGCGCGGCGCAGGAACGCCAGAAAGACCTCCGGCTGCGGAAAATTCGGGTTCTCAATGCTGATCCAGATCAGCAGAGCGGCCAGAATGAAATAGATGGCCGGTATGGCCGCCACAATCCTCAGCGGCTTACGGAGCACTCTCGTAAAAGGCGCTGTTCGTGTAGAAAGAGCCATAGCTACGCCGCCGTTTCGCGAGACCGCACTGAATAGCTGGCCACCGCCGCGATGATGATCAGCCCGCGAAAGACCTGCTTGAGGTAAGGGTCAATGCCAAGCTGATTGAACATGGTATCCAGCACAGAGAAGATGAAAACACCCGCCAGCGTTCCGCCAACGCCCCCCCGCCCGCCGGATAGCGCCGTGCCACCCACCACCACCGCGGCCACCGACTCGATGTCATAGGCTCCGTCTGGCCCCACCCAGGGTGCTCCTGCCCGCAGCCGACTGACAATGAACAGGCCAGAGATGGTTGCCATCAGGCTGGCAATGATGTGCGCACCGATGATGACGCGGTCCGTCCGCACGCCCGAAAGGCGCGCCATGCTGCGGTTGCCGCCTACCGCATAGAGATGTGCCCCAAAGCGTGTCCGTTCCAGCACAAAGGCCGCCAGCGCTGCTATGAGCAGGAGCAGCAGTACCGGAGCCGGAAATGGCCCCAGCTTGCCATAGGCGAAGTCCTGGAAGCTGGTGGGCACTGCCCCGGCGAAATTCTCAAAACTGGCATTGAGAACCCCCTGCATCAACAGACCTGTGCCAACGGTGGCGATGAAGGCGTTGAGTCTGAGCTTGGTGATGATCAACCCATTGGCGAGTCCGACGCCCAGTCCGATGCCGAACACGATCAGGATGGCCTGGGGGACATTATCGGGATCGCCCTGCATGATGTAGGAGGCCATCACCGCCACCACGCTGATCAGGTAGGCTACCGACAGGTCGAGCGAGCCGACCAGGATGGTGAACGTCTGGCCTATGGCCACGATGCCCAGCGCCACCGAGCGCACGGCCATGTTGCTGAGATTGGTTCCGGAAAGCCATGTGCCACGCCCAAAAAGGGACACAAGCACCCAACCGGCCAGGTAGAACAGCAGTAAGACAATATAGATGGAAGGGATACGGCGGCGTAGGGGCACAGAGAGCTTCATGGCTGCTTCCTCTCTGCAATGAGGTGCTGACCTGTCGCCAGCAGCATGATATCTGCCTCGCTGGCCCCGGCTGGCAACTCGCCTACAATCTGGCCGTCGTGCATGACAAGAATCCGGTCGCTCATGCCAATGACTTCCGGAAGCTCGGAGGAGATCATGAGAATGGCAGTGCCCGCGCGCGCCAGGGCACGCAGCAACTGGTGAATGCCCGCCTTGGCGTTGACGTCAATACCGCGCGTCGGCTCATCGAAAATCAGGATTTCGGAGGAAGTGGCAAGCCACTTGGCCAGCACTACCTTTTGCTGGTTGCCGCCGCTGAGGTATTGCACGGCCTGGCTCAGGCTGGCCGCCCGCAGATCTACCT